>JAFZRB010000176.1 GCA_017620115.1 Clostridia bacterium
GACGCTTCGGGAAGGCGCGCAGGAAATCTTCCGGATCGCCGTCCACGCGCACACCGTCCATGTAGCCGAGCAGGCGCGCGTCCAGCCCGTATGCGCCGTACATGAGCGGCGCCCGCGCCCTCACGTCGCAGACGAGGTCGCACGCCGCGCCGTCGTCAAGCCGTTCGACGGCCGCTACACCGTCCCCGTAACGCACGCGCCACGCTCCCGCGGCGACGTCGAAGGGATCCGTCACGCGCAGCGCGAACGACCCGGCCGCGCGGGGATAGGCGTTCGCCCGCAAAAGCGCTTCCGGATCGAGTATGCGCGCCATGATATCCGGCACGATCTGATAGGCGGTGTGCATGTAATGGCGCAGCGTGAAGTCGATTTCGGGGGTCATGGCCAGGTTCTCGAAGTGAACGCGCTCCACCTCGCCCTCATACATGCGCAGAAAACCCAGCACGGCCCGCATCCCATCGGGGTTTTCATAGGCGAATTCCTTCACGGTGAGCACGCCGTTGCACAGGCGGTTCACGCAAAACTCCTTGCGCACCGTGAATGTTATGTAGGCGTCGGCTTCGCCGCGCCCGTTTCTGTGAAGGAACATCACGCCGTTTTCCGGCTTGCCCACGGGGAAACGTTCCAGATTGACGCGCCTCGGCATGGCCATACGGCCCGCGGAAAACACGTTGTACACCGCGCGGGCTTCGTCGAACTGCGCCTCCGTCTTCGCCTCTTCAAACCCCGCAGCGCCGCGGGGCACGAAGTCCAGCTTTTCCACCGGGAAATCCACAATCAGATGATCGCAGATGCGCTCATAGCCGAATTTGCGGTAATAGGCGAAGGAAAAGGGATGCAGGTGCGACACGGCCCAGCCGTAATCGCGCGCCTCCCGGAAAGCCTGCGTAAACAGCTCGCGCACATGTCCCGCGCGGCGATGCACCGGCTGCGTGCTCACGCCGCCGATCTGCAGCGTGCGAATCCACCTGTCGCAGAAGCGGGTATCCGTGGTGCAGAACAACGCGCCGGTCACGACCCCGCCCTGCGCGTCGAGAATCTCCCATCTTTCCCGCTCGACGGACGGCCCCGCCTCTACCTTTCGCTTTGTGATCGTCATTTTTATCCCTCCCCGTCAGCTGTGCTCCGTGCGCTGGAGGATATCCTCCTGAACCTCTCTGGACAGCGACGTGTAGAACGCGCTGAAGCCGGACACGCGCACCACCAGTCCTCCGTAGTTCTCGGGATGCTCGCTCGCGTCCATCAGCACGGCTCTCGAAACCGCGTTGATCTGCATCTCCTGCCCGCCCCGCGCGAAATACACGCGGATGAGCGCGCGCAGTTTTTCGCGCATCTGATTGTTTTGAAACATGACCGGGCTGTATTTCTGGTTCAGCACCGTGCCGCAGGCCACGAGGCTGTAATCCGGCTTGGTGGTGGAAAGCGCCACCGCCGTGGGGCCGTTCTTATCGCGGCCGTGCATGGGAGAGGCGGCGTCGTTCAGCGCCTCGCACGCGCGGCGTCCGTCCGGCGTGGCGGCCACCTCCCGCCCGGCAGAGATGTTCTGCGTGTTGGCGGCCATGGCCAGGTACACGCCGCCTCCGTCCCGCGTGCGGTAGCGCGAGAAGATTTCGTGCATCTTCTCCACGAACCAAACGGCGTATTTGTCGACGTACTCGTCGTCGTTGCCGTACTTCGGCGCGGCGAGCATGAGCCGGCGCTCCTCCTCGCAGCCCTTGAAATCAGCCTTCAGGCATTCCGCCAGGCGGCTGAGCGTCATCCGTTTCGTTTCAAACACCAGCTTTTCGATGGCCGCCAGCGAATCGGACACCGTGGCGATTCCCATGCAGCACGCCCCGTGCACGGAGGGATACAGCGCGCCGCCCTCGTTAATGTCCTTCGCGCGGCCGATGCAGTCGCGGCAGAAGCAGCTCAGAAGCGGCGATTTGTACGTCTTTGGGTTCACCGACTCATTCTGGTTATAAAACAGCCGCATGTATCTGGACGCGCCGTGCCTCAGCTGCGCCTCGAACGCCGCCATGAAATCGCCCATCGTGGCGAAGGACGCGGGATCCCCGGTGTCGGGACCCTGACGCACGCCCGTGAGCATGCACACGCCCCGGTTGAGCGCCAGCTCGATATACTTCGGCGTGTTGAAGCGGCCGTCTGACCACGGCGGCTGGCGGCCCTGCAGGAAGTTTTCGATACAGCCCACCATGCAGTAGTCGCGCGCGTCCTCAACGGCGTAGCCGTAGCGCATCAGCGCGGGGATATTCACTTCGTCGTTCATCAGCGCGGGATAGCCCAGGCCGGTGCCGATCACGCGCAGGCACTCGTCGAGGAAGTCCTCGGCCGTGCCGGAATGAATGCGCGCCGACAGGTTCGGGCCGGGGATATTGCACGCGCCGACGGCATGCAGCACGGCATAGGACAGCCGGTTCAACGCGTCTGTACCGTCGGGGTTTACGCCGCCGATGGCGATGTTCACGGTGTCATCGCCGATTTTGTAGAACGCGCAGGCCAGCAGCTCGCTCGCTTCGTCCTCGGTGAGGCGGCCGGCGGCCAGGTCCCGCTCGAAGAACGGATACAGGAACTGATCCACCCGGCCGAGCGCCATGGCGCTGCGTCCCGTGATGCGGAACGCCAGATGAACCAGCCACATGAGCTGCAGCGCCTCGCGGAAGGTGCGCGGGGCGTCGTGAACGACGTGGCCGCACGCCTCCGCCATGGCCGCGAGCGTCTGGAGGCGCGCCGGACACTCGTCGGCCTTCCGCCAGGCCGTGCGGGCATAGCCTTCGATGAAGGCCGACAGTCCGCGCATCTCGATCTCCATCGCGTCGAGGAACTCGAGGGCCTCGGCGTCGTCCGCGTGCGCCTCGCGCGACTTTCCGATGCGCGCGATGGTACCGTCCACGCCCTCGCTCAAAAATGTGGCGTAATCCGGCGCGAAATGGTCGTTGTTGGTGCGGAACTGGCGCGCGCCGTAGCTGTCGACCAGCCTGTGCGCCTGAATCAGCTCCTCGCTCTCCGGGCCGTCGAACAGAATGCCCGTGAGCGAGCCGGCGATGAGGTCATTTTCATAGATATACTTCCCGCTGTCCGAAAACAGCGCGGCGTCAGCCCAGGCGCGCGCGATGACGTTCGGGTCGTCCAGATGCGCGTCATAGCCCCGAGCGAGATAGATGTCCTTCAGGGAAGGCCGCGCCCATACCGACAGCGGGCCTATCTCCCGCTTCAGCCGTTCGAGCTGCTCCATGACGTTGCCTCCTTTGCAGCGCCCGCGCGGCGCTGAGTTTACACATATATTATATGAGCCTCCGCCGCTCCCGTCAATAAACTAAATCGCGCCGGATGATGTTTTTCGCCGGAATCGCCGGATATGAACGGAGATAATTCATTTTTTCCCGTTTGATATGTTGACATCCGCCGCGCGATGCGTCACAATAGCGGCAGAACAGATAAGGAGAGGTGCAGTATGAGCCGTTTTCTGAAAGAGATCGACGCGTTTATCGACACTCAGCCCTTTGACATCATCCGCCTTTCGCAGAGCTATCGCGGCGGTGAGATCGAGACGCTCGAACGCACACGGACCAACCCGTGCCAGAACGTGTACTCCGTGGCCAAGACGTTCACCATGACCGCGCTGGGTCTGTTGTTCGACAGAGGACTTCTGCGGCCGGACGAAAAGATATGCGACATTCTGAAGGATGAACTGCCCGAAAGCGGCATGGACGAGCGCTGGCGCGGCTCCACCGTTGAGATGGCGCTCACCCACCGTCTGGGCCTGCCGGGCGGCTTTCTGGACATCGACGTGTCCCGATCATCCGAATTCACGGAGGATTTCCTCGGGTATACGCTGACGTACCCGCTGGCGTATGAGCCCGGCGCCGAAGCGCGCTATTCCGACGGCGCGTACTATCTGCTGGCGCGCGTCGCGGAGAAGAAGGCCGGCATGCCGGTCGACAACTTCCTGTGGCGCGAGCTGCTCACAAAACTCGATTTTCAGGAGATGGCGTGGAGCCACTGCCCGCGGGGGCATGTGATCGGCGCGACGGGACTGTATGTGAACTCAATCGACATGGTGAAACTGGGGCTTCTCTATCTTGACCGCGGACTGTACCGCGGCGAGCGCATGCTGTCGGAGGAATGGGTGAATCTGGCGATCGAACGCGAATTCGCCCTCGACTGGGATGAGGAGCATCGCATCTTCTACAAAGGCGGCATGCACGGACAAAAACTGATCATCGCGCCGGAGCAGGGCCGCGTCGTAGCGCTTCAGGCGTTCGGCGCGAACAGCCAGACCATCGCCGAATGGGTGCGCGACTACGGCGACCGGCCGTAATGTCTGGCAAAAAGTCACATCACATCCAATGCGCAACCGCTGTAATACTGCGTAAAAAAGTTTGCGAGAAACACCCCAAGGGCAAGTGCAATGCAAATGAAAAGAAGGTTTAACTTTTAGTCAAGCCCTCCAAGATTGGCTAAGGACGCTTCTTTTGATACAATTGCAACCGGTTGCATTCCTCCCCCACCTATTTGCGACCGGTTGCATTTTTCAGGAAAGTGGTTCACTTCTAGCAGTTCTGGCAGTCAAAATGAAACTCTGTGATCTCGGTATATCCTTCCGGCAGTTCATCCGAAACACCGATGATATCACCGAGCCAAAGCCCGTCCTGTATGGTACGGCCGTAGGCCATCAACAGGGGGAGCGGATCCATGTCCGGGTGCGCTTCACCGTTTAAGAAGACCGCCGTCCGTTCCGGGGACTACCCCACCTTTTTCGAATGATTCAGTGTAATGCGGAATTCCATACCCTCCCGGAGGAACAGCCCTCCATAGGGGTCAGACACATCAACGCCGTACTCATTGACCGGCTTCGGAGCATCTCCGTCCAGCGCCTCCAGATACTTGATGATCTCCCGGCGCACACGCACTTCGGCAGCCGCAAAAAAACCGGAGATATTCCAGTAAGTCGCCACCTGCGTATCATAGCCTTTGCCAGGCGTGCCATTTTGAACCGTCTGATCATACAGCTGCTTTAACGCGCTGTTTTCCGCACCCTCCGGGATGTCCTTTTCGTCCCCCATGAAAAGGACTTTGCAGCCTTGCCACTCATTGGCCAAAAGATCTCTGACTCCCAGCAATACCACATTTCCCCTGCATGATGAATCAAAGCGGTAATTGCCCTGGCCAAAATCACCGGGGCAGATGTACTGTTTTTTATCGATGTTGACCCAGTCGAAGTATTCGTCCATTACGTTTCCTTCCCTCATCATTTTGCGTCATAGTATAAATGCGCCGCAGCATTCCATCAGCTGATTCATATTTGTGAAGCTCACCAAGGGGATGGCCGTTACATCCGGCCTGACAAAAAAACGCAGACTGGTTCGCGTCACCGCCGCTGACGGTAATTTCCCAAGATCTGTCATTAGCGCTTCATTTTCATCATTGGTATAAACCATTTCGTCATGAACCGCTAAACCTCGATATCGGTGTGTAAAATACCCCTTTGCCAGTGAGGAAAAACAGAAGAAATCATGGATGCGATCCGGTATGCGAAGTCCGTTTGCGCGCTTTACGTCTGCGTCGATGACCGCCATCCTGCCTGCTGAAGCTTGCGCAGGCAATCCGCCGGGAAATTTGTCGTTACCAGCGTCGCTCCCATTTCCGCACAGCGGCAGAGGTGCTTTTGACGGGTTACGCCCGCGCTCATCCAGGGTTCAATGCCATGGGAC
>JAFZRB010000004.1 GCA_017620115.1 Clostridia bacterium
AAAAGCCAGGGGATTAACGCTTGCCGCTCTTTGCGAGGGTTCCTGAAGGCGCGGTCTACCGCCTGCCATACCCCTCTTTCACCAGCCACTTCTGGCACTGCCCGGCCCACTGCGCCACCCGCGGTTCGTTCGGGGCCAGGCCCAGGCCGTGGCCGCCCACAGGGAACACGTGCAGCTCGAACGGCACGCCCGCGTGCGACAGCGCGGAAGCCAGGTTCAGGCTGTTTTCCACCGGCACGCCGGGATCGGGCGAGGTGTGCCAGATGAAGGCCGGCGGGGTGTCGGGCGTCACGTTCAGCTCCGCGGAGAAATGCCGCAGCAGCGCGTAGTCGGTCTTTTTCTCGCCCAGCAGCGCGTCGACGGACCCCTGATGCCGGAAAGCGGTAAAGCTCACCACGGCGTAGCAGGGGATGAAGCCGTCCGGGCGGGACGACAGCCGCTCGACGGGATCGTCGGCGTCCGGGTCGCCCGCGTCGTACAGCGTGGCCGCCGCGCAGCACAGATGTCCGCCCGCGGAAAAGCCGAGGATGGCTACCTTCTCATAGCCCATGGAGCGCACGAGGCGGATGGCGCGCTTCGCGTCGGAGAGCGGCGCGAGGTAATGGCAGGGCTTCACGCGATAATCCAGCACGTAGGCCGCCACGCCCGCTTCGTTGATCATTTCGGCGATGGCGCGGCCCTCGTGGTCGGCCTTCATGCAGTAGCCACCGCCCGGCACCACCACCACCGCGCCTCTCGCGCCCTCGATGGGATAGGGCATCAGCGAGGGCTGGCGCTGGTCTGGGCTTTCGGCGCTGTAGGGGGCCTCGCCCGGCCACAGCGATATGGTTTCACGATCGATGATCAGATCCATTGAGCGTCTCTCCTTCCGTTATTCGCGTCCAAAGCCCAGGCCCAGCAGCCACTTCTGACACATGGGGGCCCATTCGCGGACGTCTTCCTGATCGCCCGCCAGCCCCAGACCGTGCTCCCCGTGCGGGAAGACGTGCAGCTCGTGAAGCACGCCGTGCGCGGAAAGCGCTTTCGCCAGGTCGAGCGCGTTCGCCACGTCCACCACCGGGTCGTCCGCCGTGTGCCAGATGAAGGCGGGCGGCGTGTTTTCCGTCACATTGCATTCGGCGGAGTAATGGATGAGCGCCTTCACGTCCGGGTTCTTTTCGCCCAGCAGCATACCGGGCCATTCGAGCTTGCGGAAATGCCACATGCTGGTCGCGCCGTAGCAGGGCGCGAAGGCGTCCGGGCGGGAGGACAGCCGCTCGAGGGGATCGTCGGCGTCCGGGTCGCCCGCGTCGTACAGCGTGGCCGCCATGCCGGACAGGTGCCCGCCCGCGGAGAAGCCCATGATGCCCACCTTCTCATAGCCCATGGAGCGCACGAGGCGGATGGCCCGCTTCGCCTCGGCGAGCGGGGTTTCCAGGCTGGGGAAGGGCTTTATGCGGTAGTTCAGCACGAACGCCGAAATGCCCGCCAGCGAGATCATGCGGGCGACGGGTTCGCCCTCGTGGGGCGCCAGATGCGTGTAGCCGCCGCCGGGGCATACGATCATCGCGCCGCGCGAGCCCTCCACCGTGAAGGGGATGAGCTCCGGTTCGCGGCCGCCGCAGGCCTCCAGATCGGGCGACTGTCCCTCCGGCCACAGCCGGATGGGCGTGCGGTCGGGCTTTTTGTATTCGCTCAGCTTTGCGAAAATCGCCTTCCAGCGCGATTTCATCTCCTCGTCGTCCGGCTCATACGAGGGCTCGAAGCCGAGATCCAGATAGACTTTGATGGCGGGCAGCCGGAAATCGTCCGTCTTGAGCAGGCACTCGCGCACGCCCAGCGCCTGCAGGCTCTTCAGCGCCTCCAGCGAGACGAAATGGCCGCAGCCCATGCCCGCGTAGGCCGGATGGACGCCCACCATGTGGAGCCAGCCCTCCCCGGCCTGTGTGACCTGCGCGGCGGCCGTGGCCACATCCATCCGGGCGTGGCGCACGAAGAACACGCGCTCCGGCGCGCACTGGGGATCGTTTTCGATCATCGAGTAATCCTGCCTCTCGTCGAACGAGGCTTTGATGATCCAGTTCCAGGAGGCGCGCTCGTGTCCGTCCGCCGCGTGCAGGCTCATGCGGGGCGGCAGCGGCGGCATATCGGGCAGAGGCCGGTCGAGGCGGGTCTTCATCGTGAGCTGTCTCATAAATCGGTCGCTCCTTCCGTCAGCTCGGGAATCATATCGGCGAGCCGGCCGTATTTCAGGTCGGGCACGGTGGAACTCGCCGCGAGCATCTCTTCCGTGGTTTCGCCGCTCATCACGAGGATGGCGGTCATGCCGTGCCTGAGCCCCGTTTCGATGTCGGTGTACAGCCGGTCGCCCACCATGGCGAGCTGATCTGCGCGCAGCCCGGTGCGCTTGAGCGCCGCTTCGACGATGCCCACGTAGGGCTTGCCGATGATGAGGTCGGGCCGCCTGCCCGTCGACGCCTCGATGAACGCGATGATCGCGCCGATATCCGGGGCGAAGCCGGTCTCGGTGGGGCAGTTGAAATCCGGGTGCGTGGCCACGTAGGGCAGCCCCGCCCGCACGAAATCGCACACGACGGTCATTTTGACGTAATCCAGCGTGGTGTCGTAGCCGATGATGACGTAGTCGGGGTTGTTCTGGTCGATGGGCACGCCGTATTCCATCAGCTCCTCGAGCAGGAACCCGTTGCCCAGCACGAACGCCTTTTTGCCCGGATACAGCTCGTTCACCTTGACGGCCGTCGCCTGCCCCGAGGTGAGCACTTTGTCGCGCGGAACGGTCAGGCCCATCTTCGCCAGCTTCTTCACGTAGTGCGCGGCGTTGTGCGAGGAGTTGTTGGTGAGGAAGAGATAGTCGCGCCCGCTGTCCACGACGGCTTTGATGAAATCCAGCGAGCCGTCGATCAGGCGGTCGCCGAGGTAGAAGGTGCCGTCCATGTCGAGCAGGAAGCACCGGACGTCGGATAGTTTCTTCATCGTTTCGCCTCCGCTCATGCCTTCTGCGCCGCCATGATGGCCATGTTGACGCGATGGCGCAGATTCAACAGATACATGGCGTCCTTGGGATAGCGCGTGAAGGATACGGGCTCTGAAAGCCCCTCGTCGACGAGCGAGAGCGCCTTTTCACGGCCGCACAGCGCTTCCAGCCAGCGCAGGGCCCTGAGATCCTGCATCGCGTGGTACGTCACCATCATGCGGATGGATTCTTCGGGACGGCCGTCCTCGCCGGGGTATACCTGGAAGCAGTCGCCGGCGGGCGTGAAGGCCTCGCCGTCGGTCACGGCGTAGGGATCGACCTGGTAGTCGGAATACTGCGTGCCGTAGAAGTTATAGCCCCACTGCAGGAAGCCCTCGATGTCGAATTTGAAGAGCTGGACGCCCAGGATGCGGTTGCGCGCCGAGGGCATGGCCATGAACATGTTGCTCACGTCCCTGTGCTGCCCGACGCAGTAATACGTCCACAGGCCGGGGACCTTCGCGGCGAGGAAGTCGTCCATGTGGTTGATGGCCGGAACGGGCTTTTCGACCGCGCCGCTCGCGTAGAAGCTGTAGTTGGAAAGCGCGTCCATGATGGGGAAGCCCGAAAGGTGTTTTTTCACCAGCGCCTTGGCCTTGAGGTAGCTTTCCAGATGGTCTTCGCCCGGTTCGTCGGAGATGTGGAAGGAGGTGCGCTCCGCGATGCCCAGCGCCTTCAGCTCGTTGACCAGCGCCGGCAGGTAGGCGTCCAGGAAGACGCGGTATTCGTCGCTGTCGGCGGCCACGTCCCAGCCGAAGATGCGCCGGTATTCGCCGTCCACCGTGGCCATGATCTTGGGCGTGGCGCGCGCGCCCCACTGGGTGAACAGGTGCGCGGCCTCGAAATACTCGACGCCGCAGCGCTTCGCCATTTCGACCCAGCGGCGCAGTTTGTCGAAGCCGAAGCTGTACTGTCCGTCGTTCAGGAACACGTCCACCAGCTGCGCGGTGAGCCGTTCGCCGCCTTCGCGGGTGTCCAGCGGCGGGGTGTGAATGGGCATGAGCATCATGTTGATGCCGCGCCTCACGGCGGCGCGCATGAAGTTTTCGACGATGCGCCAGTGTTCCTCGGAGAACACCGGAACGCGGTAGTAGTGCGCCAGGCAGTCGTAATGGAACCACTTGGTGTGCTTAAGCGTCTGCCTCGGCAGCATGCCGGGCAGGATGGTCACGGTCACCTTCAGGCTGGCCAGCGCCTCGCCGTCGGCCTCGCGCAGCATGACGATCTCAACGGGATAATCGCCCGGCGCAGCTTTGCCCTCCGGCTCGATGTCGATCCACAGCGTGTCCCACTGGCCGCAGTAGGCGTGCAGCCTGCGCGGCGCGACTTCGCGCAGCAGGTCGGGATAGAGTCCCGGCGCCTTGCGCAGGTAGTTGTCGCCGCTGTCGGGCAGGCAGGTGAAGCGAACGGGCACATGGCGCACGGCGCGCACATGGATATAATCCGCCAGGGGCGAATTGATCTTCGGGGCGACCCATGTCCGCGCGTCGGGGCTCGTCAGCGAATAAGCGGCCTGAAAGGAGATCGTCTCGTTCTGAAAGCCCTCGATGGGGCCTGCCTCCGGTTTCTCAACCGGTTCCTCATCCAGGAAAACCTTTTCGAGCGCGCTGACCAGCTTCATCTTCAGCTCCATCTCAGTTTCCTCCCGCCAGATCGTAGTTCCTCGTTTCGCTGCCCGCTGTGAGGGCGAGCGTCCAGTCGCCTTCCCCCGCGATGCGCCGGGGAATCTCGGCATAGATCATCAGGCGCGCCTCGCCCAGTGGCAGAAGGCTTGTGTCGAACCGCGCGCCGGCGTCGGTCTCGCACACCAGCGTGCACGGGAAGGCGACGTCGCCGTAGTTCAGGGTGGCGCTCAGCTGGCGGTAGAAGGTGAGCTCCTCCGCGCCGGTGTTGAGAACCCGCCCTTCGGCGATGAACAGCGTGTTGTCCGCGTTCAGGGCCGAGCGCACATCTCCCTTTTCGGAAGAGAAGGCGTCCGCGAACCAGCAGCGGTCGAGCCGCACGCTCAGCCCGCCCAGCATCTCCAGGGGGTCTTCCTGCGGCGCCTGGGCGGCGGCGACGGTTCCGTTGGTCAGCGCGTCGATCAGCGCGCGGTCGGCCACGCCGCATTCCATCAGCCCCCAGTAGCGGCGCGCGGCGCGCACGGCGCGGTCGGTGCCGTCGCCGAAGCTGCCGTCCGGACGGCCCTGCATGTAGCCGGTCTGTACCAGGAGGTTCTGCAGCGCGCGCACAGACTGGCTGCTGTCGTCGCGGGCGAGCATTTCGAAGTCGTTGTTCAGCGCAACGGCAGCGTCCGCGCTTTCGCGGCCCAGCGAGCAGTGCTCCATGGCCGGCTCGAAGCCGTAAAGCCGCTTCCAGCGGGCGGCGGTCAGATCCCACAGCGCGTAATGGTCGATGTCCAGCTTATCCAGCTCCGCCAGCATGGCCGACACGCCCTTGAGCGAGGAGCCTTCGATCTGCAGGCGGGTGGAGGCGTAGGTGTCGCGCAGCTCGGGCGTGAAGGTATAGGAGGCGTCGCCCAGCAGCCGCGCGCGCACGGTGCGCGCCACCAGCAGCGCGCGCATGGCCCTGACGCCGGCGGCATCGAGCGGGGCGCGCATGATCTCGGCGCGCACGCGGCCGATCTGCGCGGTTTCATGGGTGGTTTTGAAAATATAGCGCGCGCCGTCGACGACCAGCGCCGCGGTATCCGCGTTGAGCGCGGTATAGCCGGTATAGCAGAACACCAGCGCGGGCTGAATGACGCCCGTGGCGCGGTCGCCGCTGAGCTCGAGGTAGAAGTAAGCCGCGCTGCCGCCCTGCTCGGCGCCGAACTGGGCCAGCGCCGCGGTGGTCTCATTGGCGTAAACGCGCCAGCCGGTTTCATCCTCCGTCCAGGCGGCGTAGCGCTCGAGCGGCGCGAGGTCGGCCGGCCCGGCGGCCAGTTCGAGGGTATCCGCGCTGGCCGCGGCGGTCAGCATCAGAAGCGCGAGCGTCAAAACAAGCAATTTCTTTTTCATGAGCAGCCGTTCCCTTCGTTTAAAAATCCATGATGTTATTCTACCGTTAATCAGGGCTGATGTCAACAAAAAACAGCGGCCAAATTCATCCGGGGATGAACCTGAGCGCTGTTTTGCGAGTCGTCGTCCAGCCGGCCGGGCAGTCCGGCGAATCGGATCAGTCGAAATACACCGGTTTGCCCGTGGCGGCGGAGGTGTAGATGGCTTCCAGGATCTGGGTCACGACGTAGGCCTGCTCCGGTTTGGTGATGAGCGGCTTGCTGTCGTCCATCACGTGCTCGATCCACATGCGGGCCTCGATCTCATGCGGCTTGCCGCCGCCCGCGCCTTCGTAGAAATCGACGCCGCCGGCGCGCAGGTCGGGTTCGGTGACGTACAGCTTGGAGAACTTCTCGCCGTTGAAGCGCAGCGTGTTCTTCTCACCCAGGGTGTCCGCGCCGCCCTTGTCTCCGCACAGCATGATCTTGCAGTCGTCCGCGCGCAGCGTGTTCAGCGCCCAGCTGGAATCCAGGCTGATGAGCGCGCCGTTTTTCATTTTGATGAAGCCGAAGGCGGAATCCTCAACGGTGAATTTCTGGGGATCCCAGGGGCCCCAGGGATTGGCGGCGTCCCTGGTGTCGGCCAGCTTGCGGAAGGTCGCGCCCATGACCACCGCGGGCTCGTAGTTGTTCATCTCCCACAGCGTGAGGTCGAGCGCGTGGGTGCCGATGTCGATCAGCGGGCCGCCGCCCTGGTTCTCGGCATCCAGGAACACGCCCCAGGTGGGCACGCCGCGGCGGCGCACGGCCATGGCGCGGGCGAAGTAGATGTCGCCCAGATCGCCGTTCTCGATGCACCGCTTCAGGTAGCGGCTGTCGGGCTTGAACCGGCTCTGGTAGCCGATGGTCAGCTTCCTGCCGGTGCGTTTGGCCACGTCCAGCATCTTCTTTGCCTCGGCGGAATTGATGGCCATGGGCTTCTCGCACATCACGTGCTTGCCGGATTCCAGCGCGTCCACGGTGATGAAGGAATGCTGTTTGTTGGGCGTGAGCACGTGCACCACGTCGATGTCCTTTCGGGCGAGCAGCTCCCTGTAATCGGTGTAGACGGCGGCGTCCTCCGTGCCGTAATCCTTCGCGGCCTTCGCGGCGCGTTCCTCGATGATGTCGCAGAACGCGACCATTTCGACCTGGGGAAGCAGCTTCAGCGCCGGCATGTGCTTGCCGTTGGCGATGCCGCCGCAGCCGATGATACCGATTCTCACCTTATCCATGATAGATCCCTCCTTAAGAAATCGCGCCCTTCCGGGCCGCAGTCTGACTATATTATACCGGAATCCGCGGATTTTTCAAGATACAGCGCGAATAAGAGAAAAACAGGGCCGTCTCATTTGATTCAGTAAATTGGAGTTTGTTGAAGCGATAAAACCTTGCCTTCCCCTTCGAGGGGAAGGTGCCTCGTGAGAGGCGGATGAGGTGTTAGC
>JAFZRB010000177.1 GCA_017620115.1 Clostridia bacterium
CCGCCAAGTAATCGTCTGAACCGCATAACGAGCGCCCCCGCCTTTCAAAGGACGGGGGCGTTTTCGCGCGTTTCTATCCCTCTACCGGTTGGCTTCGTACAGCTCGCGGGCGATGTCCTGCATCAGCCGCTCGAAGCGCGGCACGTCGGTGCGGTTTGAAAACAGGCACAGCGCGAACGGCTTCGGCGCGTAAACGATGCCCGCGTCGTGGGTGATGCCGTCGTCCTCGCCGGTCTTGTGGGCGACTTCGCAGTCCAGGAAAAACGGCAGCTTTCCGTTGAGCTGCTGCGCGGCAAGGATATCCAGCATCCTGCGGCTGGCGGCGGGGGAGACGAGCGCGCCCGCGTACAGCTTTTCGAGCAGCAGACCGATGTCGCGCGCGGTGATCGTGTTCTGAACGCCGCGCCTGGAGGCTTCGCTGTCGAAGAGCCTGCGGCGGAGAACCGTGCCCGTCGCCCCGCACGCGCGCAGCGTTTGATTCACACCGTCCATGCCCACGATGTCGATCACCATATTCGTGGCCGTGTTGTCGCTCACGATGATCATGAGCGTGATCAGGTCCATCAGCGTCACGCGCAGGCCGTCGTGCAGAAAGGTAAGCACGCCGCAGGGCGGCAGCTTGTGCGCGGGGAGCAGCTCGTATTCCGCGTTTGGATCGAGCAGCCCGGCCTCGATCTGCCGGAACGCCTCGATCATGACGGGCAGTTTGATGACGCTGGCCGCGACGAGGGGCATATCCGCGTTGAATTCGGCCGCTTCGCCGCCCGCGAGCGGCTTATAGTAGAAGGAAACGTCGCCTTCCATGTCGCGAAGGCGGGAGATGATGCTCTGCATGGCGAATCTCCTTTCAGCATGGCGCGCCGGATGCCCGGCGGTTTCATGCGTTTATGATACCATTATTCCGGCGGAGAGGCAACAGCGAAAAACAGATGGCTGTCCGCAAAAAAACCGGTTCAGACGCTTGACAGCCGCGCGTTTACATGACATAATGAAAGTGCTATACTAGCGGGTTTATAAGAACGCGCGCAAAACGAGGAGGAAAAGATCATGAAGGTTCGTGAATCCTATAAGTATGCCATTGCCAGCCCGACCAGCATGGGCGTGCGCATCACGCCGGAAGACCGCATGGCTGTTCAGAACAGCAACCGTTTCTACATGCAGGTGACCAGCGCGGAGAGCAACGTGCTGAACACGACTTCCTCGCTCGGCCAGGAGTGCCTGGTGCTGACCAAATTCGTCAAGGGCAGTCCCATCGCCGACATGATCCGCGCCTCGCTGCGCGCCCGCAATATCCGTTATGAGGGCGTCGAGGTCGATCAGGGCGGGCCCTGGGGCTATCGCCATCAGTTCAACATCGCCGATTCCGGCTTCGGCCTGCGCGCCCCGCGCGTCTGGAACGACCGCGCCGGCGAAGTCGGCCGCACGCTTTCCATCGACGATTTCGACATCGAGCGCATCTTCGGGCAGGAGGGCGTGGGCATCCTGCACATCTCCGGCCTGATCGCCGCCATGAGCCATGAGACCACCGAATGCTGCCTGGCGCTGGCCAGGGTCGCCAAGCAGTACGGCACGCTGGTGAGCTTCGACCTGAATTACCGCGCCACGTTCTGGAAGGGCCGCGAGGCGGAGCTCAGCGAGGCGTTCCATCAGATCGCCTCCTGCGCGGATATTCTGGTTGGCAACGAGGAAGACTTCCAGCTGTGCCTGGGCTTCGCCGGCCCCGAGACGGGCGGCAAGGGCCTGGCCGCGAAGATCGAGAGCTTCAAGGCCATGATCATGCAGGTGAAGGCGAAGTATAGCAACGCCAGCGTGTTCGCCACCACGCTGCGGCAGGTCATCTCCGCGAACGAGCATCTGTGGGGCGCCATCATGCTGGCGGGCGACGAGTGGTTCGTCGAGGAGCCGCGCGAGATCCAGGTGCTGGATCGCATCGGCGGCGGCGACGGCTTCACCGGCGGCGTGCTGTACGGTGTCCTGAAGGGCTGGGAAGCGAAGAAGTGGGTGCAGTTCGGCTGGGCGTCCGGCGTTATGGCCGCGAGCAGCCTGAACGACTATGCCGAGCCTGCCGATGAAAAACAGGTTTGGGACGTTTACGCGGGCAACGCGCGCGTACAGAGATAAACGGGAGGATGAAAGCAATGAAAAAAGCCAATATCGGCCTCGTGGGCCTCGCCGTCATGGGCGAAAACCTGGTCATGAACATGGAATCCAAGGGCTTCACCGTGGCGGTGTTCAACCGCACGGTCGAGAAGGTCGACAAGTTCGTCAGCGGCCGCGCCGCCGGCAAGAACATCATCGGCTGCCACAGCCTGCAGGAGCTGGTGGACAATCTGGAATCCCCCCGCAAGGTGTTCCTGATGGTCAAGGCCGGCCAGGCGGTCGACGGCATGATCGAACAGCTGCTGCCCCTGCTGGATGACGGCGACATCATCATCGACGGCGGCAACAGCCATTTCCCGGACACCATCCGCCGCACGGCCTATGTCGAATCCAAGGGCAAGCTGTACGTGGGCACCGGCGTGTCCGGCGGCGAGGAAGGCGCGCTGAAGGGCCCGAGCATGATGCCCGGCGGTTCCCCCGCGGCCTGGCCGCATGTGAAGGACATCTTCCAGTCCATCTGCGCCAAGGTCGAGGACGGCTCCGCCTGCTGCGACTGGGTGGGCGAGAACGGCGCGGGCCACTTCGTGAAGATGGTTCACAACGGCATCGAATACGGCGATATGCAGTTGATCTGCGAGGCTTACCAGCTGATGCGCGACGGTCTGCGGATGACTTCCGCCGAGATGGGCGAGGTCTTCGCGGCTTGGAACCGCACGGAGCTCGACAGCTACCTGATCGAG
>JAFZRB010000178.1 GCA_017620115.1 Clostridia bacterium
CAGATCCATGATGAGCTGGCGCAGACGGTTTTTCGCGGCGGCTATGTCCAGCTCGTCCTCCCACAGCACCCCGATGATTTCCTCCGTGGTGCACAGCGCCCCCTCGCGGTCGATCAGGTAGGCCAGTAGCTCTTTGGTCTGGCGGCGGGCAAAGCGCAGCGGCTGTCGCTCCCAAAACACCTCGAAGTTGCCTAAGCAGCGCACCCACAGCCCGTCCGGCATCCGGGGTGGGGGCGCGATGTTATCCAGTTCCACCCGGATACTCTCCGCGGTCACGGGCTTCATCACATATCCGCTGGCGCGCAGCTGGAACGCGTCGTAGGCATACTCGGAATAGGCCGTGACGAACACCACCTTCGTCCCCGGCGAAGCCGTCCTGATCCTCGCCGCCAGCGCCAGCCCGTCCAGCTGCGGCATGCGAATGTCACAGAAAACCACGTCCGGGCGCTTCTGCTCCTCCTCCATGGCCCGAAGCGCGTCGGTGCCGAGGGAGAAATCGTCGATCCCGGCCTGAGGCGCCGCCTGGGCGATGGCGTTGTGCAGCACCCGCAGGGCGCTCTTTTCATCGTCGATCGCGAAAATCAGCATGGGGCCATCCTCCTATTGCTTTGGTATGCGTATGATCGCGGCGGTGCCTTCGCCGGGCGCAGATCGATATTCCAGCGAGCCATCGACGATCTGGCGAAGCCTTTCCCGCACGTTGGCGATGCCCACGTGCATTTGTCCGTCCTCCGGCAACCGGTCGGGATCGAAGCCCGGCCCGTCGTCCGTCACGGTGATCTCATAGCCATCCGGCGTTTCGCGAGTGGCGATGACCACCGTACCCCTGCCGTCAGGCTTTTCGCGAACGCCGTGGCGCACCGCGTTTTCCGCCAGCGGCTCCACCGTCAGCGCCGGAAGGCTGAAGCCTGTGCAGGCGATGTCGTAACGCACCTGTAAATCGCCCGCAAAGCGCATCTGCTCGTTGTCCAGTTAGAGCTTCGTGTGCTCCAGTTCCTTCTCGAAGGAGATCGGGCCGGTCCTATCGATGGATTCCATGTTCCCGCGCAGATACCTGGAGAACTCCACCGTGGCCTCCTTGGCCTTCTGGGGGGCCGTGTCGCACAGATCGATGATCAATGTCAGCGCGTTGTGCAGAAAATGGGGCTTGATCTGGCTGAGCATCTGCTGTACCCTCTGCCCGGTCACCAGCGCGTCCTCGTGCTCGCGCACGAACTGCAAATGCAGCCAGGTATAATAAAACACGCAGCTGATGGCGATGGCCATGGTCAGGTAGGCAACCGGCTGTTCGATGAAGGCGACGGTGAAGTCCATGATCGCCGCTCCGCCGATGAGCGCCGTCACCAGTATGGGGATCCAGGACTCCGTGCGCTGACGCGGTCGAAACTGCCGCATCGTCAGCCAAAACAGCCAAGCATACAATACCGCGCTGATCAGGGTGCAGGTATGGCGCAGCGGGCCCGCGTGGAAATGACCGTTCGAAGAAAAATAAATGGCTATGTTCGAGAAGAAGGCCGTCAGGTAGACGGCGGCGTTGGCGCCGACCATCGCCCACGCGACGCGATAGCGCCCGCGGGGCTTCACGATGTAAAGGAACATCACCAGTATGACCGGGCGAATGGCATAACCGTAGATGGACACCGGGATTCGCAGCGCGTTGTACACCTCGGCCAGGGACAGCCTGTTGTCCATATAATTCTGGAGGATCAGGCTGAATACAAGCACGATGATGACCCCCATCACCCGCTTGCGCTCGGCGCTCAGGTAGGCATCCAGCCACACGGTCAGCAGCAACGCAAGCAACAGCACGGCGATAGGAATGGCTGACAGATTAGCTATGACGTGCTTGAGGGTCGGCATATCCTCAATGCGGGCTTCATTGTTCTGAGCGCCAATGACCGTCAGCGCGCCTTCATTGCAGATGCCGCTGTGCTTCGCTTCATCGTTGCCGATAACAACATCGCCGCCCACCGTCAGGCGCGCTTTCGCCTCGTTGAAGACCTCGCCGCCGTCCCGCAGGGCTGTGTTGCCCTGCACGCTGCCGCCCGTAAGGACCATCGTTCCGTAATTGGCGACGCCGCCGCCCGAGTCCAGCGCGGTGTTGCACGTGACGCATCCGCCTTCCATGATCAGCGTGCCCAGGTTCCAGACGCCCCCGCCGTTGTCATGGAATCCTCCGGTAAGCACACCCGAGCCGCCGCTGTCCCGGAGAGTGAGCATGGCGCCCTCCTGGATTTTGATTACGCACCGCTTGCGCTCAGTCTGCCTGGGATTCATGGCGCTATCGAGCACATGGCCGTTCAGATCGAGGGTGAGGCGCTTGCCCGCCGGGATGGTGATCTGGGCATCCGCATCCAGCGCCTTCAAATCCTCGGACAGGGTTATGATCTCCCCGTCCTCGGCCCGGTCGATGGAGTCCTGCAGGGCTGACCAGCTGTCCACGCCGCTCTCCGCCCGCGCCGCGCCGCCGACGAGCAGCGCGACGACGAGCAGCACCGCGGCGCGCAACAACGCCTTCGGATATGTCTTCATGCTCATTCTCCATTCAAAATGCTTCACATATTACTGTGAGCGCCTATTGTAGCACTCCGCCAAGGTATTTGTCCATAAATGATTGCTGAATCCTTATCATCCTTCTGATTGTGCTGGAAGAGTAGCTGCGAACAAAAAAGACTATGCGATAACCGCACAGCCTCAGGTTTAGTCAGGATTATTTCTGCTCAGAAATATCTTTGGGTTTGTACTTTTCATTCCCGGTTCCTATCCATAAGATGAAGTCGGTGATCGCTTTCTCATCCCATCCAGCCGCTCTCAATCCAAGAATCAATTTTGAGGTTTCCTGCATGTTCATGATTCCTCCCTTCCTGAACTTCAAGCTCATTACGGTCACGTAATCC
>JAFZRB010000179.1 GCA_017620115.1 Clostridia bacterium
CGCTCCGTGCGCAGTTCAAAAGCCGGGTCGCCCGGATAGACGGTCATGCCCGGCTGGAGGGGTTTGGTGATGTCGTGCCACATTTTTTTATTCCTCGGTTGCAATATCCTGTCAGGATCAATCCCACATGATACAAATGCCTGCGCGTTATCCCCTCTTCGCCAGCCAGTCCTCCCGCGTGAGGATGTTTACTTCGTCGTCCTCCACCGTGCCGAAGCGGGTCTCGTATTTGGAGTAAGCGTAGTGCGTGAAGCCGCATTTCTCCTGCACCCGCGCGGATCGATGGTTTTTGAGGAAATGGCCGCAGAAGAGCGCGTTCAGCCCCGCGTCCTCGAAGCAGTAGCGGATGACCTCTTTCACGGCCTCGGGCATGAGTCCCTGGCCCCAGTTCGGTTTGGCCAGCACGTAGCCCAGCTCGCGGCACTTTTTATCCGCAAATTCGGGGCACAGCGCCTCGCGGTATTTCTCGATGCCCAGCGAGCCGATCACCTTGCCGTCTTTCTCCAGCGCGAAGGTCTTTTTGCCCTCGATGAATTTTGTGAGAATTGCCCGCGACTCGTCTTTATCCTTATGCGGAAGCCACCCGGCCATCTGGCCCACGCCGTCCACGGAGGCGTACTCGAAGAAGTCGTCCAAATCGCCCTCCCGCCAGGGGCGGAGGGTGAGGCGGGGGGTTTTCAGCGTGACCTTGCTGATGTCTATCTCGGCGTTCATGCGTATTGCTCCTTATGGTTCGTCTACCTCATCAGTCGCGCTTTGCGCGACAGCTTCCCCTCAATGGGAAGCCTCTTAACAGCCTTCCCCTTCGAGGGGAAGGTGCCTGCGCAGCAGGCGGATGAGGTGTTTAGCGAGTGTTTTTCCGTTAATTCTCCGTGTCCGGCTTCTGCAGCCAGGCCAGGTAGGCCATCACGAAGCCCTCCAGGTCGCCGTCCATCACGGCGCCGATGTCGCCCACCTCGTAGCCGGAGCGCAGGTCCTTGACCATGGTGTAGGGCTGGAACACGTAGGAGCGGATCTGGCTGCCCCATTCGATCTTCTTCTGCTCGCCCTTCACGTCGCTCATCTGCTCCTGGCGTTCCTTCTCGTGCAGCTCGGCCAGCTTGGCGCGCAGCATCATCAGGCAGGTCTCGCGGTTCTGAATCTGGCTGCGCTCGTTCTGGCACTGCACCACGATGCCCGTGGGCAGGTGGGTCATGCGCACGGCACTGTCGGTCCGGTTGACGTGCTGGCCGCCCTTGCCGGAGGCACGGTAGGTGTCGATGCGCAGATCCTCCGTGCGGATCTCCATCGCGCCGCTGTCCTCGATGATCGGGGCCACGTCCAGCGAAGCGAACGACGTGTGCCGCCGCGCGTTGGCGTCGAACGGCGAGATGCGCACCAGCCGGTGCACGCCGCGCTCGGATTTCATGAACCCATAGGCGTAATCGCCGCTCACCTCGAAGGTGACCGACTTGATGCCCGCCTCGTCGCCGTCCAGCAGATCGAGCTCCTTCACGGTGAAGCCCATGCGCTCGGCGAAGCGGGTGTACATGCGGTAGAGCATCTGCGTCCAGTCCTGCGCCTCGGTTCCGCCCGCGCCCGCGTGCAGCGCCAGGATGCAGTCGTTCTGGTCGAACTCGTCCTTGAGCAGCGTGGTGAGCCGCAGCTGCTCGATGTCGGCCTTGATGGCGGTGAACTCCGCCTGAATCTCCGCCGCCATATCGTGGTCGTCGGCCTCCTCGGCCAGCTCCATCATGGCCTCGATGTCGTCCGCGCGGTCGTTGAGGCTCTTGAAGTGATTCAGCCGCTCCTCCACGCCATGGGCGCGCTGGTTGATTTTCTGCGCGCGTTCCATGTCGTCCCAGAAGCCGTTCGAGGCCATGTCCTCCTGGTATTCCATGAGCTGCTCCCTGAGCCGCTCGATATCCAGCGCCTGGCCGACCTCTTCAATGGAGGTTCGCACGCCGGCGAGGTCCTGTTTGAATTGTTCCATTTCCAGCATTGAAAAACACACCTTTCTGTCCTTGGGAAACCCGCCGTGAGCGGGGGAAAACCATGTTTTACAGATCGTACTGACTCAGCCGCGCGCACAGCGCCAGCCGCGCCCCGTTCACGGCGTCGCGCCCATAGGCGTCGAGCAGCCGGTCGTTCCATCGCGGGGTTTTGAGGTTGTAGTTCAGCGACCATAGCGCCGAGCACAGGTCGAAATGCCTGTCGCCCAGCCCGGCGTCGCCCAGGTCGATGAAGCCCGTAAAGCGCCCGCCCTCAAAGAAGATGTTCGGCAGGCAGCAGTCGCCCTGAACCAGCGCGTCTTTTTGAAGCGGCGACAGGTCGCCCTCGAAGGATCGGCCCGTCTCCCGCGCGTAAGCGTCGATGGCGCGCTCGTTCACGTCGGCGAGCGGGCAGCCGGCGGCGTCCGTCTCGTGAAGCGCGCGCACGGCTTCGCCGATGGCGGCGGCCAGCCGCGCGGGGTCGTCCTTACAGCGGCAGGCGTTTTGCCCCGGCAGCGTCTGAACGAGCAGATAATCGCGCGCCTCGTCCTGCTCGAAGGCGACGAGCGGCGCGCTCAGGCCCTTCAGGGCGAAGTATTCCTGCATCACGGCGGCGCGCCGCAGGCTCCCGCGCGGCCCGATCTTGAGAAAGCAGCCGCCCGCGTCGAACACCTGCGCGTCCGACCGCCCCAGCGCGTCCCGCGCCAGACAGGACGGGTCTACATGCCGGAGAATCCCCTCCGGCAGCCCACTCAAATCACTCATGACCAAACCCCAATTGCTAATTGGCAGTTGCCCCCTACTTCCCTTTCCCGCAGCATTCCTTATACTTCTTGCCGCTGCCGCAGGGGCAGGGATCGTTGCGGCCCACCTTCATGCCGGCGCGCACGGTCTTGGGCGCGGCGCCCTCGGTCTGGCCGCCGTGGGACGCCACGAGCTTGGGCTCCTCCTCCTTGGGCGGCTGCGGGGGCTGCTTCACCAGCACGGCGTAGCACAGCCGGCGCAGCGTGTCCTCCTGGATGAGGCGGGACATTTCCTCGAACATGGCGTAGCCCTCGTGCTTGTATTCCACGATGGGGTCGCGCTGGCCGTAGGCGCGCAGGCCGATGCCCTCGCGCAGCTGATCCATGGCGTCGATATGATCCATCCAGCGGCGGTCGACCGAGGTCAGCACCGCGATGCGCTCGAATTCGCGCATGCTCACGCCGAGCTCGCCGATGGTCGTCTCGCGCTCGGCGTAGAAGGCCTCCGCCTCCTTTTCGAGCAGATCCACGAACGCCTTGCGGTCGGGCCCTTTGGCCTCGTTGAACACGCGCTCGACGGTGTCCGGCTTGAGGCAGATGTGCTCCAGATACTGCGCTAGGCCCTTGAGATCCCAGTCGTTATCGTTGTCGCCCGCGCAGAACTGCTGAACGGATTCCTCCAGCAGCGAACGGCGCATGTTTTTCACATGCTGGCGCATGTCGCCGCCCATCAGCACCTCGCGGCGCTGCGAGTAGATGACCTCGCGCTGCTGGTTCATCACGTCGTCAAACTGCAGAACGGATTTGCGGATGCCGTAGTTGCGGCTTTCGACGCGCTTCTGCGCGCTCTCGATCTGGCCGGTGAGGATCTTGGCCTCGATGGCCTCGTCCTCTTTCACGCCCAGGCCCTGGATGATGGGCTGTATGCGGTCCGAGCCGAACAGGCGCATCAGGTCGTCGTCCATGGCGATGAAGAACTGGCTGGAGCCCGGATCGCCCTGACGGCCCGCGCGGCCGCGCAGCTGGTTGTCGATGCGGCGGGACTCGTGGCGCTCGGTGCCGATGATATGCAGGCCGCCCAGCTTCACGACTTCCCCGTGCTCGGCGTCGGTTTCCTTCCGGAAGTTGTCGTAATACTCGTTGAACACCTTGCGGGCGTCCAGCACCTCCTGAGACACGTTTTCGTTGTGGCCCAGCGCGTCCTCGACCAGCTGCTCCTCGTAGCCGGCCAGGCGCATCTTCTGGCGCGCCATGAACTCGGCGTTGCCGCCCAGCAGGATGTCCGTGCCGCGGCCGGCCATGTTGGTGGCGATGGTCACCGCGCCTTTGCGGCCGGCCTGCGCCACGATCTCGGCTTCCTTTTCGTGGTACTTGGCGTTCAGCACCACGTGCTTCACGCCGCGCTGATCGAGCATATGGCTCAGATGCTCGCTCTTTTCGACCGACACCGTGCCCACCAGGATGGGCTGGCCGGTGGCGTGGCGGCGCACGACCTCCTCCACCACGGCGTTGAACTTGCCCTTCTGGGTCATGTACACGGCGTCGTTCAGGTCCTTGCGGATCATGGGCCGGTTGGTGGGGATGGTCACGACATCCAGTTTGTAGATGCCGCGGAATTCCTCCTCCTCGGTTTTGGCCGTGCCGGTCATGCCGGAGAGCTTTTTATACATGCGGAAGTAGTTCTGGAACGTGATGGTGGCCAGCGTTTTGCTCTCGCGCTCCACCTTCACGTGCTCCTTGGCCTCGATGGCCTGGTGCAGGCCGTCCGAATAGCGGCGGCCCACCATCAGGCGGCCGGTGAATTCGTCCACGATGACCACCTGGCCGTCCTTCACCACGTAGTCCACGTCGCGCTTCATCATCACGTTGGCCTTCAGCGCCTGCAGGATGTGGTGATACAGCTCGGTGTTGGCCGGGTCGGTGAGGTTGTCCACGCCAAAATAAGCCTCCGCCTTGCGCACGCCGCTCTCGGTGAGCGAGGCGCTCTTCTGCTTCTCGTCGCGGATGTAGTCGCCGGACTCCGGAATGACCTCGTCGTTTTCGTCCTTCTCCTTCGCCTCGGACAGGCGCGGTATGAAGCGGTCGACCCGGGCGTACATTTCGGTGGATTTTTCGCCCTGGC
>JAFZRB010000180.1 GCA_017620115.1 Clostridia bacterium
GAGTACTGGGCCAAGGCGCTGCATGACACCGAGTTCACCTCCGAGCAGGCTCAGGCCGCCATCATCGACGAGTGGGCCGGCATGGGCTACGACGAGGTGGAGGCCGACTACAACGCGACCTGCGCCGAGCTGGGCTATGAAGCCAAGTAAACCGCGATAACAGTTTTCTGCCGTTCGCCCCGCCTCCGCGGGGCGAACGGTCTCTCGGGACCTTCGCGCCGATGGATCTTCTGAGAACGGGAGAGCCATCGGCAGGGAGGCCGCGGGAAAAGGGTAATCCTTCACGGCGAACAGAGCGACAGTGAAGAATTAACGGGGATATGGTATAATAATACTCTGATGCATTGTGAAAAGAAGGGAACGGCATGGGAAAAAAGGTGACGTTAGAGGACATCGCAAGGGCGGCCGGCGTCTCGAAAAACACGGTCAGCACCGTGCTGCGCAACCGCCCCGGCGCGAGCGAGGCGGTGCGCCGGCGGATTCTCTCGCTGGCGCAGGAAATGGGGTATTCCCGCGCGCAGTCCGGCGCGGCGCACCCCGTCTCAGACACGGCGATGCGCTATCTCCTGCTCCTGTTTCCCGAGGCGCTGGGCCTTCACGCGCGCTACACGCCGGGCGTCGGCCTCATTCCGCGGCTTTATTTCCATATGCAGCACATCGCGCAGGAGCGCGGCTGCATTGCCATCACATATCTTCTGCGCCCGGATGAGGAGAAAAGCGGCATCCTGCCGCCCGTGCTCAATGAAATGCGCTTTACCGGCATCGCCACCTTTGGCAGCATTTCGCCGGAATACATCAGTCTCCTCACGCAGCGCGGCTATCATGTCGTTACCGTCCACGAGCATGTGGAGGGGCTTCAGGTGGACGCCGTCATCATGGACGACGTTTACGCCGGCTATGTCATGACGAAGCATTTGATCCAGATGGGTCACACCCGCATCGCCTATCTGGGCGAAAAGTATTATCTGTCCAAATACATGGACCGGTGGGAAGGCTACTGCCGCGCCATGATCGAGCACAAGCTGCCAATCCGGCAAAACGCCTATTCCGAAATCAGGCTGCGCGTCCAGGAGAATCCCAATGAACTGCTTCGGCTCCACGAGTCGCTGTCCGTCATGGATCCCATGCCGACCGCCATCGTGTGCGGCGAGGATTTTACGGCTTCCCGCGTGCGCACCGTGCTCGGGCAGCTGGGCTACCGCGTGCCCGAGGATATATCGCTGGTGGGCTTTGACGACGTTTACGGCAGCGATTACGGCAACTTTCCCATCACCACATATTATGCCGACTACATTGAAATCGCGAAGACCGCGCTCGATCTGCTTCTCCAGCCTGACCGCAAGCCCCGGAAGGTGATCATTTACGGCGAACCGATTTTCAGGAGCAGCGTGCGCCGCCTGACGGACGGTTGACGTCGCGTCTGTTCCGCCTGACGGAAGAAGGAGAAAGATATCCATGAAGTATTTTCAGGAATGGCAGGCCCGCGCGATGACGCCCGAAGGCCCCTCCGCGTGGTTTCCGGCCTGCGTGCCGGGCAACGTGCAGTATGACTACGCGCGCATGATGGGCTGGGGCGACATCAATTTCGGTGACAACGTCGAGGCGTTCCGCGCCGCGGAAGATTACGCCTGGGAATACAGGGCGTCCCTCCGGTTCGGGGAAGAGGAAGGAAAGCGGTATTTCCTCGTGCTGGAAGGCGTGGATTATCGTTTCGATGTCTTTCTGGACGGCGAAAAAATCATCTCCCACGAGGGCATGTTCAGCCGTGTCGAGGCGGACGTAACCGGCCGGCGGGGCGGCGAGCTCGTGGTGCGCGTTCATCCCCATCCCAAACGGGCAGACGCGCCGGAAGGCACGCGGGATCAGGCGGATCAGTCGGTGAAGCCGCCCGTTTGCTACGGCTGGGACTGGCATCCCCGGATGCTGGTCTCCGGATTGTGGCGGGACGCCTGGGTGGAGAGCCGGGACGCGGGCTATATCCGCCGGTGCGAGGCGTTTTATACCCTGAGCGAGGATTGCTCCCGCGCGGACATCCGCTTCGAAACGGAGTGCGACGAGCCGGTGGAAATCACGCTGTTCGATCCCGACGGGAACGTCGCGGGCCGCGGGGCGCGTATCGCGCTGGATCATCCCCGGCTGTGGTGGTGCAACGGGCAGGGAGAGCCGGCGCTTTACCGCTATACGGCGCGCACGGCCAGCCACGAGACGGCGGGAACCGTCGGCCTGCGCCGGATCAGGCTGGTTATGAACGAAGGCGCGTGGAAGGAGCCCTCGAGCTTTCCTAAGGGCCGCAGCAGCGCGCCCATGCAGATCGAGCTCAACGGCCGGCGCGTCTTCGCCAAGGGCAGCAACTGGGTCAACCCGGATATCTTTGGCGGCCTGGTCGACGAGGCGCGCTATGAGGCGCTGCTCACGCTGGCGCGGGACGCGCACATGAACCTCCTGCGCTGCTGGGGCGGCTCGGGCGTCAACAAACCGGCGTTTTACGACGTCTGCGACAAGCTGGGTATCATGGTGTGGGTGGAGTTTCCCCTCGCGTGCAACAACTACCGGGGCACGGAGCATTACCTTTCCGTGCTGGAACAGGAGGCGGCGGCCATCATCCGCGATCTGCGGAGCCACGCTTCGGTGGCGCTGTGGTGCGGCGGCAACGAGCTGTTCAACAGCTGGTCCGGCATGACAGATCAGTCGCTGCCGCTGCGGCTTATCAACAAGCTGTGCTATGAACTGGATCGGGACAGGCCGTTCATCATGACCTCGCCCATCTCCGGCATGGGGCACGGAGGCTACGTCTTCTACGACGGCGACAGCGGGCTCGACGTGTTTCAGGTTTTCCAGCGCGCTCACTGCACCGCGTACACCGAATTCGGCGTGCCGGGCATGTCCGACGCGGACATCCTGAAGGAGTTTATCCCTGAGAACGCGCTGTTTCCCATAGCGCGGGACGGCGTGTGGCGGCTGCATCACGCCTTCGGCGCGTGGGGCGAGGAGCGCTGGCTGTGCCTGGATGTGCTGGCGCGGTACGCGCCGGGGGAACTGGACAGTCTGGAGGCGGTCGCGGGCATGAGCCAGTGGCTGCAGTGCGAGGGTTACAAGGCGGCGTTCGAGGAGGCGCGCAGACAGGCGCCTTACTGCGCCATGGCGCTGAACTGGTGCTATTGCGAGCCCTGGAAGACGGCCGTGAACAACAGCCTGATCGCCTATCCCGCGCGGCCGAAAAGGGCGTATGAGGCGGTAAAGGCGGCGCTGCGGCCCGTGATGGCCAGCGCCCGGATCCCCCGGTTCGACTGGCGGGCCGGCGACAGGTTTTCGGCGGAAATCTGGCTGCTCAACGATTCTCCCTGCGAGGCGCGGGAGCCCGTCTCCGTTTCCATCGAACTGGATGGGAAGGAGTATTTCTTGCTCGATTGGGATTCGGGCGTCGTTCCACCGGGTGAAAACCGGATAGGCCCGACGGTCAACTGGATCCTGCCGGACGCGAGCGCTTCCCGCTTCACGCTGCGCCTTCGCGCCTCCGGGGAGGCTTCCAGCGAGTATACGCTGTGTTACCGGGATGCCAAAGGCGCCGGTTCGGGCCGCTGGATGAATATGTAGCGCCGCGTTCCTGTTTCGGGGAAAAAATGACCCCGCGGGCGCGTGCGGTTTTGACGGAATTCGGTATCAAAACAGATCGAGCGCGCTGTCCAGATAGATTTCCTCCCGCACCTCGAGCTGACGCTCCGGCTTCGTCATGTAATAGAGCAGGAATTCCAGAATGACGGCGCTGCCCAGGCTCCGCCCCTCTATCTTGAACTGGGAGAATCCGTTGGGCATATAGTCTTTTTGAATTGCCCCGATTCCTATGAACGATGGATTCTTCATCGCGTCGGAAAAGCGGTAACCCCTTTCTGCGTTCGGCGAAGCGCAGACGTGATCCCCGCATTCCTCGCCGAGGTTTTTGCGGCTGACGTTCTCATAACAGGCCTTCCGGTCGGGGCAGCCGATCCAGCAGCACTCGTTGCAGAGGAACTCGACCTTTTGCTTCAGGCTTCCGGGCAGCGCGTTCAGACGGTCGAAGGCCTTATTCAGCCTGAAATCCGGCACCACACAGCGAAACTCATCCCGGTTCAGCTCCGCGGTCAGCCGCTCGAATTCCGTCAGCACCTTTGTCGTTGACGATACGAAATAGAAACCCGGATACCGCCGACGAAGATATCGGAGCAGCAGATCCGAATGGATGATCACGCCGTTCTGAACCGTTCCGCCCTTTTCAAACAAGGCGCACAGGGCGTTGCACTTCCTGTCGGAAAGATGCTCCTCCCTGAGCAGTGAATTGCTGAAAGTCAGCCGCGCGGAAACCCCAAACTCCCGCGTCAGCGCCGCAACATCTTCCGGCCGCGCTTCGCCGAATCCGACGCGGCCCCCGCCCCAGAGGCAGTCGGCGGGAGCGCCATAGATGGAACCGATCTCGCACCAGTCGTAGAAATACTCCCTGCGCCCGCGAAACAGCGGCAGGAAGACGCGATACAGCTCGTAGAACTCAAACAAACCGGGAAGGTGATAGTATGCCTTCATCTTCATTGTTCCTCGGTCAATCGCCGCGGGCTGTGACCCTTTCATTGGCGCGCGATGGTTTATAGACGGATCATTTTCGAGACGAAGCCGTCGTCGTCCCGTTCAATTCTGAGCACAAAATCGAATTGATCCCTGTCGATGCACATCCAGAAATCAGACTCAGGGAAAACCTCCTGATTTTCCGGGTCAAAGAAGTGGCGGCCGCCCTCGTTTCTGAGCCCTTTCAGCTTCACATCGATGTCGGGCATATCACGGCCTTTCAAAAGACTTTCGAGATAGGCGGCGCACAGGTCGTCTTCCTCGGCGGGCGCGACGCCTTCTTTTCCCATGCACACCAGCGATACCTTATCGGGCGCTTTTCTCCGGATATATTCCGCGATGGCCTTCGCGTTGACAAAGCTGCCGGTTATGATTTCGTCCGCGCGCGCCGCGTTCACGATGCCCTGCGTGCCCGCGCTTGTCGAATGAACGATTCGCTTTCCGAGTATCGTTCCCGGCTGAATGGAAGAGGGCGAATTGCCCAGATCGCACCCTTCCAGCTTCTTCCCGTGTCGCTCTCCGACCAGCACGCATCCGCCGTCTTTTTCCCGCCAGGCGAACAGCGCCTCTACGCCGCCAACGGGACGGATCTCCCGCGCGCCCATGGCGTACAGATAGCACTCCATGGAAAACGCCCGAAAGACATCGATGATGACCGCCAGTCCGTCCGCCCGCTTCGCGCCTTCGATCAGGCGGTATGTTTCAATAATCATGACATGGATTCTCCCCAGAAAGTATCATTTGCATCGCCGCGACGACTTCGCCCGCCATGCCGATGGCCGGGCTTATCGCAGCTTCATGAAGGCTTCGCTGGCGAAGCCGCTGAAATCGCTGAAATCCAGACGGATGTCTTCCGGCCGGGTATTGCGCAGGTAGCCTTCGAGGTCGGCGAAGAACTGCATGTAGATGCTGTGGTTGCGCAGGTGGGGCGGCGCGAGGAAGGCTTCCTTGGTGCGTTCGAGCTCGTCCATCAGCGCCAGGCGCGCCAGCCTGCGCTCCCCGGCGATTTCGGCCATTTTGCCGGCGGCGCAGGCCGTGACGCCGCAGCGGCTGATGTCATAGATTTTCAGAAGCGCCAGGTAATCGGCGGTAAGCGTTCTGATGTGCGACGCGTCCCAGGCGTACCGACGAGCGAGCCGGACATCCGTGCGGGCGTCGAGCGCGATTTCGCGCCACAGCCGCTCGTCCTCGGCCGCCATGGCGTTCAGCGCGACGAGCGCGCTCTCATATCCTTCCCGGTTGCCCAGGATGGTTTCCATGGCCTCCCCGGGAAAGGAGCGCGGATATGGCTTGCCCTCCCGGACATAGCTGTAGAAGTAGTAGCAGAGCACGTTCATCAGCAGGGTGTAGTTGGCGGGCGCTCCCGCGTTATTGCCATCCGGCGGCAGGGTGCGCAGCATTTTGTCCTGCAGCCTGAGGGCGGCGAGCGCCTTGTCGTACTGCGCGCCGAAACGGGCTTGGGCGTAAGATTCCGTGACGTCGTTCGGCGTGCCGCAGTTATCGAAGCACCAGGCGTAATCCGCCTGCGCGACGTGCACCCGGTCGTAGCTCCTGTCCCATGCGGAATAGCTCTGCATGCCTTCCACGCCTTCCTTGTGGGCGATCCCGGCCAGCAGATAGACGTTCTTGAGCGGATACGAGACGATATTCCAGTGATAATAACCGTTCCAGGGCTTCACGGTGCGGCGCAGGCCCTGCTCCGGATGCGTGGTCTGGAACATCAGCTTTTCCTGATAATCGCTGTAGGTCCACCAGTCGATCACGGCGATGTCCTTCAGGCCGTTGTCCTCGATCGCTTTCTTCATCTTCCCGGTCGAGTCGAGGGCGGTGCCCATGCCGTGCCCGAGCAGCATGTCGTGATACACATAGATGTTCTTCATGCCGCGCTCTTTCAGGTGGTTCATCAGTTTGATGACGTGCTCGATGTAGAGATCGTCCTTCGGCGTGTCGCGGCAGAGCGGGCACTTGCAGAAATTGTTGCGCTTGCGGAAAATGTCCTTCGCGTTTTGGGCGAGCCCTTCCCAGACTTCATCGCAGCCGATATGGAAGCTCTCGACGCCGTTCGGCCTGAGGTAGCGGTCGATGATCTCATCGTAGATGTCGAAGAGGATTTCGTAGGTCCGGGGATTTCTGGTGCAGAAACCGGTCAGCGTCGACTCGCCGTCCTCAAACTTGGACGCGATCTCCGGGAACGTGCGGGGGATGAGCGTATTGTGGCCGTAGGAGTTGAACAGCGGCAGCACTTCCACGGCTTTCGTCCGGCCATAGGCGATGAGGTCTCCGAAGAAGTCGTCCTTCACCATGGGCACGTCGACTTCCTCGTCGACCCAGCCGCCCCTGCGGGGCGACCAGTAGCGCTTGACCACCGGCGTCTTCAGCTGGGGATACTTCCGGATCGGCAGGTACAGATATTCCGATACGCGGCCGTCATACTGCACGCACCAGCATCCGTAGACCGAGACGACCAGCTGGTTCTGCTTCATCGACGCCATGTGGTCGACGACTTCCTTCCAGTCGTCCAGCGTCATGAGGTTGGAGCCGAAACGGCTTTCCATGAAGTGGCCCCGCGTGCGCAGGTCGGGCCAGTCCACGATGCGGCAGGCCTCCAGCGCGAGGCGGTTGTCTTCAAGCGCCATGCACTGAGTCAGCGTGACCACGCCGTAATAGAGGCCGCTGTCGCCGAAGCCGGTGACCGTCACGGCCTGCCCGCCGATGTCGATGCGATAGCCCTGCTCGGCGTTGGAGACGCCCTCGGGCGCCCGGTCCAGGCGCAGCGTGACGGTCACGTCGCCGCGCGCATCCTCCGGGCTGACATTCAGCAGCCGGCCGAGCGTGTCCTTCAGCAGCCTGTCGGCCGTCGCCAGCACGGCGCTGCCGGCGGGGTTCGTCTCGTTCACGATGCGGAAGCCGGCCCTGCCGGGGCAGCCCAGCATGACCGGGGCCGATTCGAGCGCGGTATACTCGCGAGGTATGGGTATGATTCTGGATTTCATCGTCATTGCGCTATTCCCCCTGTATTTGACTGCATGATTCCCCGGGCGAAACGCACGCGCGGCCAAATGCGTTTTGCATCGTCCGCGTCAGGCGTTCCATGGTTTTGTCGTCGGGCACGTACGCCTGGCCCATGGCTTCGTCGGGCCGGCCGACGCTGGTCAGTTTGGCGCTGTAGTAGGGATGGAAGCGTAGCAGCCGGCAGTCGCCCGCACCCAACTGCCGGGCCAGTTTTCCCAGCTTTTCCGCGTGCTCCAGCAGGGCGTTCACGCCCTTTACAATAATTCCCCTCACGCAGACGTCCGCACCGGCGGCGCAGGCCCTGGCCAAGTTATCCAGGATCGGAGCGAGGGGATACCCCGTGTTCTTCAAGTGGCGTTCCGGGTCCGTGTCCTTCACGTCCCACAGGAAGTGATCGACCCGCGGCAGAAGCGCGTCCAGCAGGGCGGCGGGAAACGCGCCGCAGGTCTCCATGGCGGTGTCGATCTTCCGCGCCTTCAATTCATCCAGCAGCGCCAGCGCGAATTCGGGCTGAAAGGTGGGCTCGCCGCCGCTGAGGGTAACGCCGCCCGTCTCGCCGAAAAAGGGCAGATCGCGCGCCAGCCTGTCCGCCAGAAGCGCGCTTTCCCAGAACTGTCCGCATGCCTCGAGAGCCCCCGAGGGGCAGACCTGAACGCACCGCATACATTGCGAGCAGCGCGCGCTTTCAAACCGTCGGCCTTCCATGCGATGGCAGCCTTCGGGACAAACCGCCTCGCACGCCCCGCAGCCCACGCACTTGTCCGCGTGCAGCAGCGGCTGCGGACGGGGCGACTGCGTCTCCGGATTGTGACACCAGCGGCAGCGCATCGGACAGCCCTTGAAGAACACCGTGGTGCGCAGACCGGGCCCGTCATGCAGGCATAAGCGCTGGATGCCCGTGATGATTCCCCGCGTCATATCGTCTCCATGGCCGTGCGCTCGATGATCATCCGCTGCCAGTTCTCGTCCAGCGTGACGAAC
>JAFZRB010000026.1 GCA_017620115.1 Clostridia bacterium
CCTATATGAAAACGCTGGAAAAGTACGTGGCTCGCGGCGGTTACATACCGTTCTGCGACCATCGCTGCCCGCCCAACGTCAACCCGGATGATTACCTGTATTACCTTGACCTGAAGGAAAAGACCTTCGGCATGCAGGCATAGGCCGGTTCGCGCAAAAGCAGCGCGCCCTCGACGCCCCGCGTTGATCGCGGGATCGAAGGCGCGCTTTGTTTTGCGCGAAAGGGGAAACTTGTTCGCGCTGCGCCGTTACCTGAGTTCCCTGCGCAGCGCGGCCTCGTCGGCTTCCGGCATGGCGGCGCGCAGGCGGTCGAAGAGGCGCTCGAAGGATTCGGCAGGGGCGCGGCCCGCCGGCGCGGCGAGCTGATCCGCGTCCAGCCAGTCGTCGGCGGCGCACAGCACGGCGCTGCCCCAGCCGTAGGGGCGGCCGTGCCTGTCGACGCTGTAGCGGAAATCCGCGTTGAGCACGTAGGTCTGCATCTCCAGCCGCGTGAGAACCGTGTCGTAGCCCTCGCTGAAGCCGCAGCCGCGCTTCGCCTCGCTGGACAGCGAGCAGGGATGCGCGCAGAGCCACTCCATCAGCAGCTTCTCCCGGCGGGAGACGAGGCCCTCGTCCAGCCGGGCGTCGAAGTCGTAGCCGTCGCGCCGCCAGTTGGCCAGGTCGGGGAAGCAGTCGAGGCTCACGAACGCGGTTTTGTTGCGGATGAGCTTGCCGTAGGCGCATTTCTTCTCAAACGCCAGCGGCCCTTTCCATTCCCACGGCCCGTCCTGGTCGGTGAACCAGACGGCGCGGTCGATGTGTTCCTCCACCGACCAGCCCGGCACGCGGTTCCGGAAAAACGGCACGATGCCCACCTCGGCGATCATGCGCTCCAGGTCGCCACGGGTGCGGATATAGTAATCCATGAACTCACCTCTGTGCGTCAGCCGATTTCCAGGCCGTCCAGCCCGAAGCGCGTGAAGGCGTAGCGCGGCGCGTAGCGTTCGCTGGTTCCGTCCTCGCGCCATGCGCCGTAGCCGGAGAACAGATCGGGGGACACGCTGAGCGGCTCGGGAGAGGCGGCCCAGTGGAACGGGCCGAACACGTTGCGGTAGCTGGAGAACAGCGCGATCTCCAGCGTGTTTTCGCCCGGCTTCGCCAGGCCCGCGATATCCGCGGTGTGATCGAACATCAGCGTCTGCCAGGGGCTTCCGTTCACGCGCACCTTCGCCAGCGTGAATCGCCCGGAAAGCCTCAGGGCCGTCTCATCGCCCTTCGCGTCGAGGCGGAAGCGCAGCAGGATCCTGCCGCCAAAGAAGGGATAGCCGTTTTCCGCCAGGGCGTTGGCCGCCACGTCAGCCGAAGGCGCGCCCAGCGCGAAGGGCCCCGCCGCAATGAGCGTGTTCCGTTCGCCGGGCTGGAAGCCGTCGGTTTTCACGGCGAAATCGCCGTTCAGATACACGGCTTCGATGTCGGTCAGGTAGCTCAGGCAGTTGATGAGGCTCTCGGTGCCGTCGGAGTGCTCGTAGTACACCCCGTTGAACACCCGGTAGACCTCCTCGCTCTGGTAGTAATCGATTTCATACACGAGCTCGTTCACGCCCGGCTTCACGAGATCCGAGATATCCGCGCTCACGAAGGCCGGATCGAAGCCGCCATGGCTCTCCAGCGTGATTTCGCCGCCGTTGAGCGTGACGCTCCGCGCGCGCATTTCCTCGCTCTGCACGCGGAGCCTCAGGGGCGTCTCCGCCACGGTGAAGGCGTATTTGAGCCATACCGTGCGATTGGTTTTGCCCCGAAGCAGCCGGTCGCTTACCGCCATGATGGGCAGCGGTTCCGTCCAGGTTTTTCCATCATAGGAGAGCGCGGCGGTGTCCAGCGTGAGGTTGTTGGGATCGCTGTCCAGGATGTGCGCGTCCAGCGGCAGGCTGCGCCAGGCGGGCGCGTTCCCCGCGGGCGCGGCGGGAAGCGCTCCGTCGTCCAGCATGACGACGTATGATTTGCCCGGCGCGAAGGTCAGCGGCACGGCGATGCCGTCTTCCGTCGTGCGGAAGAACAGCGGCCGGTATTCGCGCGATTCGAGGTCGAACAGCTTCGCGCCCTTCGCGGCGAAGCGGTACTCCACGCTGAACGTCGCCTCGTCCGACAGGTTCACGGCGTAGAGGAAATCGCCGAACGCCGCGCGCCGGAACGTGGAGCGCACCTCCGTGCCCGGCGCGCTGATGGAATACAGCGGGCTGGCCAGCTCTTCAAACGATGCGTTCGATTTCAGGAACGACAGGTCGGCTTCCTCGCCGTCCACGAGATGCGGCGCTTTGCCCTGCAGGTACAGCCGACCGCCGTTTTCCGCGAACTGCCTGAGCAGCGCCGCGGTGGTTCCGTCCAGGCCGTCCATTTCGGGAACGACCACCGCCGTATAGGCGCAACGCCCCATGACGAGCGACGCGCCCTTCACGCGGCCGTGTTCGGCCAGCAGCGTCTCGTCGATGTAGTGGTGCCCCACGTTCGCGCGGCCCAGCGCCTCGATGAGTTCCTCGAAGCGCCTGTTCAGCGCGTCGCAGGAGCGGGGGTCATCGCGCTTAAAGGTGAAGTACGCCGAATGGATGGGATGGATGACCGCCACGGGCGCTTCTTCGCGGCTCTCCGAGAGCATATAGCCCAGCGCGGTGAAGTAATCGTTGAAATGCCTGAACTCCTCCGGGCGCGTCCAGGTGTTGTGCTCGGAATAGAACGCCGGGTAATCGCGCTTGCGCTGGCCGCGGATGGAGTAGGGATACAGGTGCTGGCACATCTGGTTCACGCCGCTCACATACTGCCATTCGGCGATGCGCTTGAGCTCGATGGGCGTCACGTCCCAGCCCGCGCAGGCGAAGGTCTCGGTGAGCACGTGCTTCCTGCCCAGCTGCTGCGCCGCGCTGGATACTTGCCGCGGCGCCGCCTCCGTGTAGATGTTCCGGCCAAGCCAGTCCATGCCGGGCTTGTGCTCGTATTCGTAGAAGGGCATCACGCCCGCGGTGCACATCATCTGGCCGAACAGGCTGCGCTCCTCGATGGTGTGGCCGGTGAGCTGGCAGTTGTGCGCTTCGCACCAGTCGTAGATCTGCTTCGCGAAGTTCTCGGTGTAGAGTTTGTTCATCAGCTTCCAGTAGCGGAAACGGAAGCGGTTCGACTGCGCGCAGTCCACGAACAGCGCGCCCAGCTCGTTCAGCATGTCTTCGCCATACTGCGCGCGGTACGCCTCCAGCGCCACGGGGGTGTAGGCGGTTGCCCAGCGGAAGAACTGCGGCTCGTCGGTGAAGAAGCCCATCATGGGCGCGCCGAACGAATCGCCGAAGCGGGCGTAGTATTTCTCGTGCGTCTCGTCGATGAACTTTTTGACGATCTCCGGGTTCAGGATGTCCACAACGGAGGAATTCTTCTTTTCATACACCGCGATGTATTCCTTCACGCCGGGCGCGTCGCCCCGCACGCGGAGGAGGTCGCCGCCGTTCAGCGCGTAGACCGCCAGCGCGGCTTCGTCGAAGCGGTCCTTCTTCTCGCAGGTGATGAAGTGCTCCCAGTTGGCCTCGTCCTCCAGGAGTTTCATGCCCGCGAAGCCGCTGGGCCAGCCGTTTTCGTCGTAGCACCAGGCGTCCATGCCCTGCTTCTTCGCCTCGTCGATGCAGGCTTCGGTCGCCTTCATCCAGTCCTCGCCCAGATACGGCGTGGTGAGACCGCCCCGCGCGTGCATGAAGAATCCGCCGATGCCGGCCTGCTTCATCAGCCGTATCTGGCGGCGCAGCTCGTCCGGCTGCAGCTCGTCGTTCCAGCTCCAGAAGGGAATGGATTCGTACTCGGTCAAATCCTGCCTGAGCAGCTCTCTGATATCCATGATTTCAGCATCTCCCTGTCGCGTGTAATGGTTGTGATGCGCCGTTGCCCGCGCGCTCCCATGCCGCCATTATAACAGAACACGCCGCGCTTGACAAGACGCGGCGCTTCTTCTACAATAAGCACGATCCCGTTTGATCAAAACTGTTTTCCGGAGGCGACCGATATGCCCTTTGAAGCATCGCAATGGATCTGGTGCGCGCGCGCCGCGTCCGTCAACGCCTACGCGCTGTTCAAACAGACGTTTCCCGCCCAGGCGGGGCCGGCGAAGCTGCTCGTTTCGGCGGACGCCCAATACGCCGCTTTCCTGAACGGAGAGCTGATCGGCGAAGGCCAGTACGCCGACTATCCGGCCTGGAAGGTCTATGACGAGCTGCCCTGCGCGACGATCGCGGGCGAAAACGCGCTGGAAATCGCCGTATGGTGCCCCGCGACCGATTCCGCGGTGTACCGCGCGGGACGGGCGGGCCTGCTGTTCGAGCTGGCGGACGGGTCAGGCGGGCTTCTCGCCGCGAGCTCGGAAGAGACGCTGTGCGCGCCGCATCCCAACTACCAGTCCGGCCCCATCGAGAATATCACCCCGCAGCTGGGCTATACGTTCTCCTACGACGCCCGCGCCGCCGCGCCCGAATTCGGGCCGGCCGCGCCGTTCGACGGCCCGCGCGCGCTGCATCCCCGGCCCGTTCCGAAGCTTAAGCGGCTGCCGAGGAAGAGCGCCGAGCTGATCGCGCAGGGCGTGTTCTTCGACGGACCGGGCGGGACGTTCGCGGAGAAGATGCAGTTCGCGCCCATGGCGTACCGCCGCCTGAAGGATATGTCGGGGCTGCGCGAGCGCCCGGCGCTGCCCGCTCCGGAGGGCGTGCCGCTCGCCTGCGCCGACGGAGAGGGCATCTACCTGCTGGTCGACCTCATGGAGGAGGACGCGGGCTTCCTCGACCTTGACATCGGGCTGGACGGCGAGGCGGAGATCCTCATCGGCTGGGGAGAGCACACGCACGATCTGCGCCTGCGCACTGCGGTGGGGCCGCGCAACTTTGCCGCGCGCTATATGGCCCGGCCGGGCCGCAACCGCTTCACGCACCTGTTCCGGCGCGCCGGGCTGCGCTTCGTGGAGCTGTTCGTGCGCGCGCATGCCTGCACGCTGTATTACGCGGGCATCCGCCCCACGCGCCTGCCCGTGAGCGACAAGCCGCGTTTCCACGTGGCCGACCATCTGCACCAGCGCATCTACGAGGTGAGCGTGAATACGCTGACCGCCTGCATGCACGAGCACTACGAGGACTGTCCCTGGCGCGAGCAGGCGCTCTACACCATGGATTCGCGCAACCAGATGCTGTGCGGCTATTACGCGCTGGGCGAATACGCCATGCCCCGCGCTTCGCTCAGGCTGATGGCGCTGGGGTTCCGGGAAGACGGTCTGCTGGAGCTGTGCGCGCCCGCGCGCGTGTCCGTGACCATTCCCTCCTTCACGGCCATGTTCCTGGTTCAGCTGCAGGAATACCATCTGTACAGCGGCGACAGCGAATTCGCGCGGGAAATGCTGCCCGTGGCGCGCGCCGTCGCCGAAGCGCTGCTGGCGCGCGTGGACGGCAGCGGCCTGATTCCCGCC
>JAFZRB010000181.1 GCA_017620115.1 Clostridia bacterium
CGGTGGTCACCTGGGCGTACTCGACGCCCTCGCTCCGCATCCTGTCCAGTATGAAGGCGTACATCACCGGCCCGATGCCCTGTCCACGCAGGCTGGGATCGACCGCGTTGTTGCCGATGACGCCGACGCGCCCGTCCTGCTTCACGGCGTAGGAGATGAAGCCCGCGATCCGCCCGTCCAGCATCGCCACAAAGCCGCGGCCGGAGCGCATGTCCGCAGTCACGGCCTCCGCCTTGCGTTCCTCATGGCCCGCCCAGCAGGCCTCGAACGCCTCGTCGCCCATTTCCTTCCGGTATGAATCCCATATGCCCGACCACGCGCGCAGGGCGATGGCGCGCACCGCCCCGATGTGCTCTTCCCCCGCTGGGATCATTTTGATTTCAGCCATACGCATCCTCCTGTTTCATCAACAGATGTTTTGCCGCTGCCCGGATCACCACTCGCAGCGGATGTCGAACACATGCCCGCGCGCCCAGCCGAAGCGGTCGCGCGTCATGGCGGGCGCGTCCAGCGCGAACACCACGTAGGCGCTGTCGCCCGCCATCTCGTTCCGGAAACCGACCGCTTCGCCGTTCACCGTCACGCGGCGGCAGGCCGTCCCAGCGGGCAGCATGATCCGGCAGTCGATACGCTCGGAGGGCGTATCCAGGCGGTAGCTCAGCGCGTCCGCTTCCCGCTTCATGTACACGTCGATCTTTACCTTGCCCAGCTCGTAGCCGGTGACGTAGCGCAGCTCATCGTGCTCCGTCACGACCCATCGCGGCGAAAATCCCATACGCCGGTACTGCACATCCTCATCGACGATGCCCGCCAGGCCCTCGTCCACGGCCGACAGGATCGCCGCCGCGCCCCAGCCGCTCGGCCCGCCGCCCAGTTCGCGCGTGCCGCTCTCCCGGTCGTAGAGGAAATAGATGGTCCCGTCGCGCTCCGCCATGGCCATCAGCCGCTGCAGGATGTCCCAGCCATAGGCCTCCATGCCGCTGTTGAACGCCGCTTTGGCCAGCTCGCCCGCCGTGAACGGCGAGATGCCTCCGTTGACGTAGCGCCCGGCGGCGTGCCCGGAAAACGCCGGCTCGTAGGGCGGCTCGATGGAAAACCACTCCGCGAACGTGCCCGACGTCTTCCGGCGCGCCATGTATTCGCCGATGACGGCACGGCTCTGCGCCAGATCCGTCACGCCGCGGTTCACGTCGTAGGGGTTGGAGAGCGACAGCCGTTCGCCTTCCAGATCATCCGCGCCGCCGTGGTTCAGGTGCAGCTGGTGGATAAAAAAGCGGCCGTTCCACAGATACCGGAACATGTTCTCCCGGAGCGATTCGGCGCGCGCCTCCCACGCTGCGGCGGCTTCCCCGTCGCCGAAGCGGCGGCGCAGCCACGCCAGCTGGCGCATCGCCTGATACGCGCCAGAGTTGTCGCCGTGCATGATGGACATGGGCGTGTCCGGCTCGATGCGGCGGTTGTTCCCGGGCTTGCCGTAGGTGAAATCCCACGTGTCGATGGTGAACGGCCGCTTGCACAGCCCGTGCGCCGCGTCCCACCGGTCGGGGCTGCCCGTCATGTAGTCGATGCCCTTCTCCAGCTTCGGAAGGCAGGCGCGCATCCAGTCGTCGTCGCCGGTGACGCGGTAGATCTGCATCGCGCCTTCCACCATGAGGTATTCGATGTCCGCCTCCAGCTCCAGGCGGGTGGCGGCGAGATTGTCCTCCGGATACTGCCGCATGAATTTCGGACGCACGAACGACCAGTGCGGATCGTCGATCTGCTTGAGCATCTCGTAGAACCAGCCCTCGTCGCTCTGGTTGTCCAGGATATACTGATAGAAGCTGATCAGGTCGTGTTCCCAGTGCATGAACGCCTTCATCATGTGCACGTGGTCGCGGATCCAGTTGAGGCTGCACATCACCACGCGGCCATCCACGAAGAACAGGCGGCGCTCATTCGTCACGGTGCGGCGCATGGCGTGGATCAGGCGGCCCAGCGAAGGCCCCTTCGTGGACATCATGCACGGAAAGCCCGATTCCGGGCTGTTGTACTGGCCCATGGTTTTCGACGGAAGCGCCGGATGAAATGCGCTCATGGTCTCCTCCTGGCTTCTACCGGATCTGCAAAAGGCTATTAAGGATTGGAACCGTTCATATGGATCCCGTGTCCCTTGCAGTACTTCAGATTCTCTCTGGTACGGAAGATTCATTACTGAGGTATTATCCAAGAAGTCGTGAATGTCGACCTGACATTTGCCGCAGCCGTATTCTGGCGAGTATGAAGCGTCAGGTATTCGCAACCCTAACGACCTGGATATTTGAGTAAGAAGACAGGTGGTTTATGACATCCACATAGTTCACCGAGGACGGCAGGTGAAGTGTGTATATGTTGGTGTAAACATTCTGGTCGCTTATTCCGGTGGCCGCCGAGGTTTCGATGTGAAAGTCCAGATTGAGCACCTTGATGCCGGACTTTTCAAAAAATACGTTGATGTATTTCAGGCTTTCCTGCCTGTTTATAAACCGCACCTCCACGCGCTTGAGCGAATTGACGGGAATGATCTTTTGCAGGATCAGCAGCACGGCGAGAACCAGAA
>JAFZRB010000182.1 GCA_017620115.1 Clostridia bacterium
CACGGACATGTCCATGTTCGTGAGCCGCGCGCCCAGCAGGAGGGCGAGGAAGCAGCGCGTCAGCGTCACGATAATGCCGCCCGCGAGCATCCGCCGCGCCCACAGCGCCATCGTGTCGGCGAGATGGGCGTTCTCATCCCGCAGCCAGCCGCGCTCCAGGCCGGAGAGCAGCGCCATCGCCGACTCGCACACCATGACGAACAGCCCAAGCTCCACAAACGCGCCCAGCGCGTCGGCGACGCCGTAGGCCAGGTCGGCCCCTTCCGCCGCGAACAGCGCCGGCACCCGGAGCCCGGCAAAAAACGCCGCCAGCGCCTGCTCGACTGCGAGCAGCAGGCTGAGACGCCTGAACAGCATTGAACCCTTTTCATCCGGGCGCGCCAGCCGCAGGACGAGCGCCGCGAGGATCAGCGCCGCCAGCGGCGCGAACAGCGTTACGGCCAGCAGCTCCGGCTCGGGCGCGGCCCATTCCGGATACACGACGTTCCGCAGCAGGTGCGGATTGACCAGCATGTAAAGCATGAACAGCGCGTACGCCGCCGCCGCGGCCCACAACCAGTCCGCGCCGGTCCGGACGCGCTTCGCGGGCAGCAGCCCCAACAGCGGCGTCAGCCCCAGCAGGATCAGCAGCGCCCACGCCAGCGCGTCGCCTGCGCCGCCGGCGAGCGACAGTCTCCTCAGCGCCTGCCCCAGCGCGTTCAACGCCCCGCCCAGGCAGACAAGCGCCCGCGCGCCGCCCGTAAACGCCGCCAGCGCCGCGCCCAGCGCGAAAGACGCCGCGATCAGGATCGCGTGTGTTTTCTTCATCATGTCATCGCTCCTCTCAGAATTATCGCATTTCGATAATTTCAAGAACAGTATAGCATGGAAATTATCGTTTGTCAACAATTTTCTGAAAGAAATTTTCAGGCGAAAATCTAATCAATTCGGCCTTGACGGATGCGGCGCGATACAGTATGATAGGATTATCATAAGAAACGGAAAAAAGCGCACGCTATACTCAGCGCTGTTCCGAAACGAGCGCAAAGGAGGAAAAAACATGACCGAACTCACAAACGCGAATTTTGCGCAGGAAACCGCCAAAGGGCTGATCGTCGTCGATTTCTGGGCGACCTGGTGCGGCCCGTGCCGCATGCAGGCCCCCGTGCTGGAGGAAGCCGAAGGCGCGATCCCCGCGCTGAAGGTATGCAAGGTGAACGTGGACCAGCAGCCCGAACTGGCCAGCCAGTTCAGGGTGTCCGCCATTCCCACGCTGGTGTTCATGAAGGATGGCAAGATCATCCGCACCGCCGTGGGCTACCACGATTTCGAGGCGCTGGAGGCCATCGTCGGCGAGGTCGAAAAGGCATAAGGAAACGACAACGCGCAGGCGCAATCCGCGATGGGGAGCACGCTCCCGGGCCGCGGGTTGCGCTTTGTAAAATGATTCGGGGAGGTTGCGATATGAAGCCGCTCGCGCTGACCGTCGTCGTGATCACGACGCTTTGGGAGGAATTCCTCCATCTGCTCTCCTACCGTTCGGCGGCGAATCCCATGCCGGACAATGTGAAGGACGTTTACGACGCCGGGCGCTACGTCAAATGGCAGTCCTACAACCGCGACAAGAACCGCCTGGCCATGCTCTCGACGGGCGTGGGCGGCCTTCTGATGTTCGCGCTCCTGCTGTTCGACATTCACGCAGCCATCGTGCCGGCGGGCTGGGGCGTCTACGGGCAGATGGCCGCGGTGCTGGTGTTCCAGCAGCTGCTCGAGACGGCGCTCAGCGTGGCCTTCGACTGGCGCGACACCATGAAAATCGAAGCGGAATACGGCTTCAACCGCACCACTCCGGCCACCTTCATCCGCGACCAGATCATCAATTTCACGATCGCGCTGGGGCTGAGCATCGGCCTGATGGCCGCCTTCATCGCGCTGCACAAGGCGCTGGGCGACTGGATCGCCCTGCTGTTCGCGGGCATTCTGTTCCTACTGGCGCTGACGTTCGCCTTCCTCTACCCCATGTTCAGCCGCATCCGCAACAAATTCACCCCGCTGGAGGAGGGCGAGCTGCGCGCGCGCCTCACCGAGCTCATGACGAAGCATGGCTACAGGGTACGCGACATACAGGTGATGGACGCCTCCAGGCGCAGCACCAAATCCAACGCCTATTTCACGGGCTTCGGCCGCATGAAGACCATCGTGCTGTACGACAACCTGCTGAACGTGATGACCACCGACGAAATCTGCGCCATATTCGCCCATGAGATGGGCCACGGGCTGCACAGGGACACGCTGAAAATGCAGCTTTTCAACCTTTTGCGCATGGCCGCGATGGCGCTGTGCCTATGGCTCACCGTGCGCGCCGAAGCGCCGTTCACCGCGTTCGGCTTCGGGGGCGTGAACTACGGCTTCGCGCTGGTGTTCGCGGGCGCTGTGGAGCTGTCGGTGCTGAACCCGTTGCTTTCACTGCTTTTCAACGCCTTTTCGCGCCGGCAGGAATACCGCGCCGACCGGCAGACCGTCGCCGAGGGCTACGGCGAGGCGCTCGTCAGCGGCCTGAAGCAGCTCTACCGCGAGGACCTCGGCTGCCTCGCCCCCTCGCGCCTCACGGTGCTGCTCACGTATTCGCATCCCACGCTGAGCGAGAGGATCAGGGCGATACGGGGAG
>JAFZRB010000183.1 GCA_017620115.1 Clostridia bacterium
AGGCATGACACCGTGGGCATCGACTGCGTGGCCATGTGCGTCAACGACGTGATCTGCTGCGGCGCGAAGCCGCTGTTCTTCCTGGATTACATCGCCTGCGGCAGGAACAAGCCGGAACGCATCGCCGAAATCGTGGGCGGCGTGGCCGAGGGCTGCGTGCAGGCGGGCTGCGCGCTCATCGGCGGAGAGACGGCGGAGCATCCCGGTCTGATGCCCGAGGACGAATACGACCTCGCGGGCTTTACGGTGGGCATCGTGGACGCGGACAAGATCGTCGACAGGAACGCCATGCGCGAGGGCGACGTGATCCTTGGGCTCCGCTCATCCGGCGTGCATTCAAACGGCTTCTCGCTGGTGCGCCGCGTGTTCGACGTGGAAAGACGCGATTTGACCGCGCGGGTGAGCGAACTGGGCATGTCGCTGGGCGAATGCCTGCTGACGCCCACGCGCATCTATGTGAAGCCCGTGCTCGAGCTGATGAAGCGTGTCGCGGTAAAGGGCGTCTCCCATATCACCGGCGGTGGTTTTTACGAGAATATTCCACGCAGCATCCCGGACGGCCTCACAGCGCGCATCGAACGCGCCGCCATTCCGGTGCCGCCCATATTCGACCTCATCGCAAAGGAAGGAAACATCCCCGAGCGCGACATGTTCAACACGTTCAACATGGGCGTGGGCATGAGCCTGGTCGTCGCGAAGGACGAGGCGGACAGGGCTGTCGAAGCGCTGACGGCGGCGGGTGAGCAGCCCGTCGTGCTGGGCGTGATCGCGCGGGGCGGGGAGCGGGTGGTCATATGCTGACGCGCGTCGCCGTGCTGGTCTCCGGCGGCGGCACGAACCTGCAGGCCCTCATCGACGCGCAGGCCGCGGGCCGGCTGGGCAGCGGAAAGATCGCGCTGGTGATATCCAACCGCAAGGCGGCCTACGCGCTGGAGCGCGCGAAGAATGCCGGGATCGAACGCGCCGTGCTGTCGAAATACATGAAGCCCGATCCTGACGATTACGACGCGGCGCTGCTGGATATGCTCAGAGCGCACGGGATCGACATGATCGCGCTGGCCGGTTTTCTGGGCATAATAGGCCCGAAGGTGCTCGCCGCCTACGAGGGCCGCATCGTGAACATCCATCCGGCCCTGATTCCTTCGTTCTGCGGGATGGGTTATTACGGGCTGCGGGTTCATGAGGCTGCGCTCGCGCGCGGCGTCAAAGTGACCGGCGCGACGGCGCACCTCGTAAACGGCGAGGTGGACGGCGGGCCGATCCTGCTGCAGAAGGCCGTCGAAGTACAGCCGGACGACACCCCCGAGACGCTTCAAAGGCGCGTTATGGAGCAGGCCGAATGGGAAATCCTGCCGCGCGCCGTGCGCATGATCTCAGATCAAATTTCAAACGGGAGGATGAATTGATATGGATACCATGCTGCTCAAGGAGGCCCTCTCCGCCAGCGCCTATCCGGGACGCGGCATCATACTGGGGGCCAATGAAAACGGCCGCGCGGTGATCGCCTATTTCATCATGGGGCGCAGCGCGAACAGCCGTAACCGCGTGTTCATGCCGCAGGGCGACGGCCTGCGCACCGAAGCGTTCGATCCCACGAAGGTGGTCGATCCCTCGCTGATCATCTACAATCCCGTCCGCGTTCTGGCTGACAGCCCCATCGTGACCAACGGCGACCAGACCGACACTATATTTGACCATATGGTCAGCGGCGGTAGCTTTGAAACCGCGCTCGCGACGCGCACCTTCGAGCCCGACGCGCCCAATTACACGCCCCGCATCAGCGGCATTGTGACCCTCAAGGGCAAGAGCTTCAGCTACAAGCTGTCGATCCTCAAGAGCCTGGGTACGCCGTCCGGCTGCGCGCGTTTTTTCTTTAATTACGACACGCCGGTGAACGGCGTCGGCCACTTCATCCACACCTACCGGGGCGACGGAAATCCCCTGCCTTCGTTCCAGGGCGAACCGGAGCGCGTGGCGCTCAGCGGCGACATCGACCGACTGACCGCCGATATCTGGGACGCGCTCGACGCCGACAACCGCATCTCGCTGTTCGTGCGCCTGATCGACCCGTCGATGAAGTCCTTCACCACGCGCATCATCAACCAGAATAAATGAGGAGGGAAACGCCCATGCCCCGCGAAATCGAACTGAAATACGGCTGCAATCCAAACCAGAAACCCGCGCGCATCTTCATGGAGGATGGCGGCGAGCTGCCCGTCCAGGTGCTTTCGGGACGCCCCGGCTACATCAATTTTCTCGACGCCCTCAACGGCTGGCAGCTGGTGAGCGAGCTCAAACGGGCCACGGGCCTGCCCGCGGCGGCGTCGTTCAAGCATGTGAGCCCGGCGGGCGCGGCGGTGGCCGTGCCTCTGAGCGACGTGGAGCGCAAAGCCTGCTTCGTCGAGAAGGCGAAGCTCACGCCGCTGGCGAGCGCCTATGCCCGCGCGCGCGGCGCGGATCGCATGTCCTCCTTCGGCGACTGGATCTCGCTCTCCGATGAGTGCGACCTGGCGACGGCGAAGCTGATCTCCCGCGAGGTGTCCGACGGCGTGATCGCCCCCGGCTATACGCCCGAGGCGCTCGATGTGCTCACGAACAAGCGCAAGGGCGCTTACAACGTGGTACAGATCGATCCCTCTTACACGCCCGCCGCATTGGAGCGCAAGCAGGTGTTCGGCGTGACCTTCGAGCAGGGCCACAACACCGTTGAAATCAACGAGGACCTGCTGAAAAACATCCCCACCGCCAATAAGGAGATTCCCGACGGCGCCAAACGGGATCTCATCATCGCGCTCATCACGCTCAAGTACACGCAGTCCAACTCCGTATGCTACGCCGAGAACGGCATGGCCATCGGCGTGGGCGCGGGCCAGCAGAGCCGCATCCACTGCACGCGCCTGGCGGGCGGCAAAGCCGACCTGTGGCACCTGCGGCAGCATCCCAAGGTTCAGGCGCTGCAGTTTGCCGAGGGCCTGGGCCGCTCCGAGCGCGACAACACCATCGACCTGTATCTTTCCGCCGAGGAATCCGGCGACGTGCTGGGCGACGGCGTATGGCAGGATTTCTTCGCTGTGCGGCCAGAGCCGCTGACGGCGGAGGAGAAAAAGGAATGGCTTTCGCGTTTCTCCGGCGTGGCGCTGGGCAGCGACGCCTTCTTCCCGTTCGGCGACAACGTGGAGCGCGCGCACCGCAGCGGCGTGAGCTACATCGCGCAGCCCGGCGGCTCTATCCGCGACGATCACGTCATCGCCACCTGCGACAAGTACAATATCGCCATGGCCTTCACGGGGCTCAGGCTGTTCCACCACTGATTGAAGCACATAACGACAGAAAGGCAAAACAAATCATGAAGATCATGGTTGTGGGCGGCGGCGGCCGCGAACACGCGATCATCCGCAAACTGAAGGAAAACCCGTCCGTTGAAAAGATATACGCGCTGCCAGGCAACGGCGGCATCGCGCGGGACGCCGAGTGCGTGGCCGTCGGGGCGAAGGATCTGGACGGCATCACGGATTTCGCCGTGTTCCACGGGATCGACTTCGCCGTGGTCGCGCCGGACGATCCGCTGGTGATGGGCGCCGTCGACCGGCTGGAGGAAAAGGGCATTCCCTGCTTCGGCCCGCGCAAAAACGCCGCCATTATCGAGGGCAGCAAGGCGTTCTCGAAGGAACTCATGAAGAAATACGGCATCCCCACCGCCGCCTACGAGACCTTCGACGACATGAACAAGGCGCTGGCTTACGTAAAAGGCGCGCCGCTGCCCGTCGTGGTGAAGGCGGACGGGCTGGCGCTGGGCAAGGGCGTGCTCATCTGCCAGACGCGCGAGGAGGCGGCCGAGGCCGTGCGCTCCATGATGGAGGGCCGTATCTTCGGCGACAGCGGCGCGCGCGTGGTCATCGAGGAATTCCTCGAAGGCCCCGAAGTGAGCGTGCTCTCGTTCACGGACGGCGAGACCATCGTGCCGATGGTTTCCAGCATGGATCACAAGCGCGCGCTGGACGGAGACAAAGGCCTCAACACCGGCGGAATGGGCACCATCGCGCCCAATCCGTTCTATACGCCCGATGTGGCAAAGCGCTGCATGGACGAAATCTTCCTGCCCACCATCCGCGCCATGAAGGCCGAGGGACGGCTGTTCAGGGGCTGCCTCTACTTCGGGCTGATGATCACGAAGGACGGCCCGAAGGTTATCGAATACAACTGCCGCTTCGGCGACCCGGAGACGCAGGTGGTGCTGCCGCTGCTGAAAACCGACCTTTTCACGATCATGAAAGCCGTATCCGAAGGCAGGCTGAGCGACGTAACCGTCGAGTTCAGCGAAGGCGCGGCGTGCTGCCTCATACTGGCCTCCGGCGGCTATCCCACGCGCTATGAGAAGGGTAAAGAGATCGTCGTGACGGACGAAAAGCGCCTCGCCCAGGCCGAGGTGTTCCACGCGGGCACCGCGCTGAAAGATGGAAAGCTCGTCACCTCCGGCGGCCGCGTGCTGGGGCTGACCTGCACGGGAAAAACGCTCGCCGAAGCCGTCGCAAAGGCCTACGACGCCGCGCAGGGCATCGCCTTCGAGGGCGCGTACTACCGCAGGGACATCGGCGCGAGAGCGATGAAAGGGGTCGTCTGACATATGGTTTACAGGCTGTTTGTGGAAAAGAAGCCGGCGTACCGGCAGGAGGCCGCAGCGATCCTGAATGATATCCGCTCGTTCCTTGGCGTCAAGGCGCTGGAGGAAGTGCGCCTTGTCAACCGCTACGACGTGGAGAACATCGCGCCCGAGGTGATGGCGCAGTGCGTGAACACGGTGTTTTCCGAACCGCAGGTGGACGATGTGGCGTATGAGCTGGACGCCGAGGGCTACCGGGTGTTCGCCACGGAGTACCTGCCCGGCCAGTTCGACCAGCGCGCCGATTCGGCCGCGCAGTGCGTTCAACTGGTGAGCCAGGGCGAGCGCCCGGACGTGCGCACGGCGAAGATATATCTTCTGAAGGGCGATGTGACGGACGGCGACATGGCGGCCATCAGAAAGCACCTCATGAACCCGGTCGAGAGCCGAGAAGCCTCGATGGAGCCGGTCGAGACGCTGAAAATGAAGACCGACATTCCCACGAGCGTGCCTTCTGTCGAAGGCTTTATCGACATGGACGGCGCGGCGCTGGCCCAAGCCGTGAAGGACTACGTGCTGGCCATGGACGTGGATGACATCCGCTGCTGCCAGGAGTATTTCCGAGGGGAAGGCCGCAATCCCACGCTCACCGAGCTTAGGATGCTCGATACCTACTGGTCGGATCACTGCCGCCACACCACTTTCCTCACCGCGCTGGACGAGGCCGCCATCGACGATCCCGCCGTCAGGGAGGCGTTCGGGCGCTATTTGGGCATCCGCGCGGCGCTGGGCCGCGATGAAAAGCCCATGACGCTCATGGACATGGCCACCATCGGCGCGAAATACCTCAAAAAAGCCGGGCTGCTCAACGATCTTGACGAATCGGAGGAAATCAACGCCTGCACTGTGCGCATCGACGTGGATGTCGCGGGCGAGATGCAGAAATGGCTGCTCCTCTTCAAGAACGAGACCCACAACCATCCCACGGAGATCGAGCCCTTCGGCGGTGCGGCCACCTGCATCGGCGGCGCGATCCGCGATCCGCTGTCCGGACGCGGCTATGTGTATCAGGCCATGCGCGTGACCGGCGCGGCCGATCCCACCCGGCCCGTGGAGGAAACCATTCCAGGCAAGCTCCCCCAGCGCAAGCTGACGACGACCGCCGCCGCAGGTTATTCCTCGTATGGCAACCAGATCGGCCTGGCCACCGGCATCGTGGACGAGATCTACCACGACGGCTACGCGGCCAAGCGCATGGAGATCGGCGCGGTCATCGCCGCGGCCCCGGCGGAAAACGTCCGCCGCGAGGCCCCCGCCCCTGGCGATGTGGTCATCCTGCTCGGCGGCAGCACCGGGCGCGACGGCATCGGCGGCGCCACCGGCTCCTCCAAGGCGCACAACGCCCACTCCGTGGAGACCTGCGGGGCCGAGGTACAGAAGGGCAACGCCCCCGAGGAACGCAAGCTCCAGCGCCTGTTCAGAAACGGCGAGGCATGCCGGATGATCAAGCGCTGCAACGATTTCGGCGCGGGCGGCGTCTCCGTCGCGATCGGCGAGCTTGCCGACGGGCTTTCGATCGACCTCAACGCCGTGCCGAAGAAATACGAGGGTCTGGACGGCACGGAGCTCGCCATAAGCGAGAGCCAGGAGCGCATGGCCGTCGTCGTCGAGGCGAAGGACGTCAACGCTTTTCTCTCCCTGGCAGAGGAGGAAAACCTGCAGGCCTGCCCGGTGGCGGTCGTACAGGCTGAGCCCCGGCTGGTCATGCACTGGAACGGAAAGAAGATCGTCGACCTGAGCCGCGCCTTTCTCGATACCAACGGCACCGCCAAGCACATCACCGCCGTCTCCGCCGCGCCGGAGAGCTTCGCGCGTGAGATACGCGGCGGCTTTGCCGAAAACTTCAAGGCCATGGCCGCCGACCTCAACTGCTGCTCGAAGCGCGGCCTGAGCGAACGCTTTGACTCCACCATCGGCGCGGGCAGCGTGCTGATGCCCTTCGGCGGCAGACTGCAGCACACGCCGGTGCAGGCCATGGTGCAGAAGATCTCGGTGGAGAAAAAGCACACCGAGGACTGCTCGCTGATGTCCTGGGGCTACAATCCCTTCATTACCGAGAAGAGCCCTTACCACGGTGCATATCTCGCGGTCGTGGAATCGGTCTGCAAGCTGGTCGCCTCCGGCGCGGAATTCTCCGACGTCTATCTGAGCTTTCAGGAGTATTTCGAAAAGCTCGGCAAGGACCCCCGGCGCTGGGGCAAGCCGCTCGCCGCTCTGCTCGGCGCCTTCGAGGCGCAGGTGCGGCTCGGCGTCGCCGCGATCGGCGGCAAGGACTCGATGAGCGGCTCCTTCGAAGAGCTCCACGTCCCGCCGACGCTGGTCTCCTTCGCCGTCACCACGGCAAAGACCGATGAGATCGTCTCGCCGGAGTTCAAGGCCGCAGGCCACAAGCTGATCCGCCTCGCCCCCGAGACCGACGAGAGCGGGCTTCCGAAGGCGGAATCCCTTCTCGCCGTATTCTCCAAGGTCACCGCGCTTCTGCGCGGCGGCAAGGCGGTCGCCTGCTATACGCCCGGCATGGGCGGCATCGCCGAGGCGGTCATGAAGATGGCCTTCGGCAACGGCTTCGGCTTCCGCTTTGCGGACGCGCTGCCGATGGAAAAGCTCTTCGGCTATGACTACGGCACCTTCCTGCTCGAAGTATGCGGGGATGTCCCCGGCGAGGTCATCGGCAGCGTGACCGAAGACGGTCTGTTCACCTTCGGCGGTGAATCCGTCGGCGCAGAGGAGCTGCTCGGCATTTACGAAAACAAGCTTGAGAGCGTGTACCCCTGCAACATCCCCACGGCGGACCAGCCGATGGAGACCTTCTCCTATCGCGCCGAAAGCCGCCCGGTCCCCGCGATCAAATTCGCAAAGCCCCGGGTCCTGATCCCCGCCTTCCCCGGCACCAACTGCGAGTATGACAGCGCCAAGGCCGTGCGCGACGCGGGCGCAGAGCCGGAGATCCTGGTCGTCAACAATCTCTCCGCCGAGGGCATCGCCCGCAGCGTGGAGGACTTCGCCGAGAAGCTGAAAACCGCCCAGATGATCTTTATTCCCGGCGGTTTCTCCGGCGGCGACGAGCCGGACGGCTCCGGCAAGTTCATCACCGCTTTCTTCCGCGCCGACGCGGTCAAGGCG
>JAFZRB010000184.1 GCA_017620115.1 Clostridia bacterium
GAAAGCGACTATCTGGAAGGGGCGCATCCGAGGATCCTGGAGCGCCTCATGGCGACCAACATGGAACAGACCATAGGCTATGGCGAGGACGAACACTGCGCCCGCGCCCGCGCGCTGATCGCCGCGGAATGCGGCCTTGAGCCCGAGGCTGTTCACTTCCTCGTGGGCGGCACACAGACCAACGCCACGGTGATCGACGCCATCCTGCGGCCCTGGCAGGGCGCGGTATGCGCCGCGACCGGGCACATCGCCGTGCATGAGAGCGGCGCGGTCGAGGCGAACGGCCACAAGGTGCTGCCCATCGCGGGGGAAAACGGCAAGCTGAGCGCGGAGCAGGTGCGCGCCTGCCATGCCGCGCATTGGAACGATGTTACGCACGAGCACATGGTGCAGCCGGGGCTGGTGTATATCTCTCATCCCACGGAAAACGGCGAGATATACACGAAGGCGGAGCTCACGGCGCTGAAGGCGGCCTGCGATGAGCTGGGTCTGCCGCTGTTCATCGACGGCGCGCGCCTGGGCTACGGCCTGGCGGCCCACGGCGCGGATGTGACGCTGCGGGATATCGCCGCCCTGTGCGACGTGTTCTACATCGGCGGAACAAAGGTGGGCGCGCTGTTCGGCGAGGCGGTGGTGATCGTGAATCCCGCGCTGCGGCGCGATTTCCGCTACATGATGAAGCGTCACGGCGCCATGCTGGCCAAGGGCCGGCTGCTGGGTATACAGTTTGAGACGCTGTTCGAGGACGGCCTGTATCTCGCCGTCGCCCGGCATGCCGTCGACATGGCCATGCGCCTCAGACAGGCGTTTGCCGACAGGGGCATACCTTTTTACGCTGAGTCCGTGACGAACCAGCAGTTCCCCATATTGACCCGCGCGCAGCAGGCGCAGCTTGGCCGCAAATACGCCTATTCCCATTGGGCCGCCGTGGACGGGGATCACGACGCCGTGCGCTTCTGCACCAGCTGGGCCACGACGGAGGAGAATCTTGGCGCGCTGATCGAAGACATCACTAGGCTGACCTGACGCGGCGTCTATGGCACGAGGTTGAGCGCGTCTTCGGCGGAGGGCACGTTGACGTAAGTGTCCGGCACGGTGCCAACGATGATGGATTCGGCCACGGGCACATAGGTATTCACGGAGACGGAATCCGCGCCTGTCGGAATGACGATGCGCATGACCACGCTGGCCTCCAGCGAGATCTCATGACGCGTCTGGTTGATGCCAGCCGATTCAAACGAGGTGACGAACCGCGTGGATACCGCGCCGACCGGAATGACGCGCACCCGGATTGAAGGCCCGGAGCCGCTGAACAGGCTGATGCCCAGCGCCGCGCCCAGCGGGAGCCGCACGCCCTGATCGGCCAGCGTATCGAGATTGCGCTGCGCGGCCAGCGCGGCCTCGGAGGCCAGATCGTTCATCCGCATGGCGTTGGCCTCGATCATGGAGACGCGGCCCTGCTGGTCGATGGAAACCCGCATGAGATCGGCGTAAGTCACGGAGGAGCCCAGCACCTCGGCGATGGCCTGATTCATGGCCTCTACGGCCAGCTGGCGCGCCCGAGCCTCGGCCATACTCACCAGAATCGGCCCCATGTTGTGAACGCCCCAGACGAACAGCGCCGACAGAACGAGCAGGGCGCTCAGGAAGATCAGCGGCGCGCGCCGTTTTTTCGCCGGGCACTTCATTTTTGCAACCATGTTCTCAGCGCCTCCGTCAAAAAGATAGCGTTCGGTCATTCATATGCCGCCGGAAGCGGAAATGTGCGGATCGTTTCACGGAAAGCCGTGCAATCGCTCCGGATGTGTGCTATAATATACCACAACGCTCTATAAACGGCGCATCCTGTTGGGAGGGTACCAATGCGAAACGATAAACAACGTGAAAAGAAGCGCAGCGTCAGCGCGCCTCAGCGTTCCATCTTCAAGCCGCGCACGAAGGAACGGAATTTCCTGCTGGAGGTCATTATGACCACGGCCAAGCTGTTCTTCGTGGTGGCGCTGCTGGTGGGCGTCGCGCTGAGCGGTCTGCTGGTGGGCGTCGCCAAGGCGTGGGTCGAAACCATGCCCGCGCTCGATCTGTCCGCCTTTGACGAGCAGGCGCAGACGTCTTACATTTATGATAAAAACGGCGATCTCATCACCGACTTCAAAGGCTATGAAAACCGCGTCGAGGTTGAATACAAGGATTTGCCCAAATACCTCGTCGACGCCGTCGTGGCCATAGAGGACGAGCGCTTCTGGGATCACAACGGCGTCGACCTGCGCCGTCTTGCCGGCGTCTTCGTGGATTCGCTCAGAAACTCGGACGTTCAGGGCGGCTCGACGATCACGCAGCAGCTCATCAAGAACACCATCCTGAACAGCGAGCAGACCATCAAGCGCAAGCTGCAGGAGATCTACCTGGCCATCGAGCTGGAACAGCAGATCAGCAAGGAAGAAATCATTGCCGAATACCTGAACGTGGTGTATTTCGGCGGTTCGGATTACGGCGTGAAGGTGGCCGCGGAGGATTATTTCGGCAAGGAACTGAACGAGCTTTCGCTGCGCGAGTGCGCGGCGCTGGCCCGCATCATCAGGAATCCCGGCAAGTATAACCCGCGCAAGTGCTACTACGTGACTCAGAAGCCCGAAACCATCGAACTCAACACGAATTACGTGCTCGACATGATGCTGGAGCACGGTTACATCACCCAGCGGGAGTGCGACCAGGCCAAGAGCGAGCGGCTGAACGTCATTCAGTATTCCGCAAGCTCCAATACGGAGATCCTCGACAACCTCTACTATGTCGAGTACGCCATCTACGACGTGGTCACGAAGATGCTGCGCGTTGAGAATCTGGAGGACAACAAGACCAACCGCAGCCTCATGGAGAGCAAGCTGCGCACCGGCGGCTACCGGATCTACACATCGCTCGATCCGGGCCTGCAGGACGCCGTGCAGCGCGTGGTCACAAACTGGAACGGCTATCCGCGCATGCGTTCCTCCGCGGACAGCGTCTACAAGGCTCCGCTGGGCAATGGAGAATACCTGGACGTGGTGCAGCCTCAGGCGGCCGTGACCATCATCAACTGGCGCACGGGCGAGATCGAAGCCATCGTGGGCGGCCGCGCGACGCCCACCGGCTGGAAACAGACGCACCGCGCCTACGGCAGCTTTAAGATGCCCGTCGGCTCCTCGCTGAAGCCGCTTTCGGTTTACGGGCCGGCGTTCGATCTGGGCAACTCGCCGGGCTCGCCTGTTTTGAACCTGCCGATACAGATCGCGGGCTGGGACAGTGAAACCGGCTACCCGACCAACTACGAGGGCGGCGCTTACAGCGGCGTTGAAACGCTGCGCGTGGCCCTCAACCAATCGCACAACACCGCGGCCGCGCAGGCGCTGATGACATACGTGGGCATCAA
>JAFZRB010000185.1 GCA_017620115.1 Clostridia bacterium
ATGGCGAGCAGAACCTTGATGATGCCGAACACGCGCTTTCCGGCGCTGATTTCATCCTCGTCCTCGTCGTCATCATCATCGTCGATATCGTCTTCCTCGTCGTCCTCATCATCGTCCTCGTCGTCGTCATAGACGGGGCGCTTCTTCTCGGGACGGGAAGGCTTCTTGGCCTTCGGGGCTTCCTTTTCTTCCTCTTCTTCTTCCTCGTCGTTCTCGTCCTCATCCTCGTCGTCTTCTTCGTCCAGCATCACCACGGGCTTTTTGGCCTTGGAGCGCACGGGCTTGTACTCGACGGTAGGCTGCTCGTCTTCGACGATGGCGTCGCTCAGGCGATCCAGATCGTCCTCGACCTTTTCCTTCGCGGCGGCGGAAGCGTTGGCGGCTTCGGCCAGCATTCTGCGCTCGCGGCGGGAGAGAGTGGGCGTTTCGCTCAGGCCTTCGGCCATGGTTTCGGTCATTGACTTGCGGTTGTTATCCATCGTTTTATAATCTCCTTCCATATCTGTCGCGCCGTGCGCATCATTCACCATGTCGTTTGAAGCCTCCGCGGCGGGAGAGTTTTCGACGCCCTCGCTCTCTTCGGGCTGTTCATCCTGCGCCTCGCCGGCTTCCGCGTCTCCGTCCGGTTCGTCGGAGGCGGCGCTGTCTTCATCGGAATCGTCGTCGGATTCGGCTTTCCGCCGGCTGATGAGCGCCTGCAGTCTGCCGAACAATCCGCCGAGGAAAGACGTTCCTTCTTTTTCGCCTTCGTCCCCGTCTTCCTCCTGGTTCTCCAGCGCTTCTTCGCTCTCGTCGCCAATGTCGGGGGTTTTCGCGCTTTCTTCCGTCGCGGTTCCGTCCGCGGCGTCCCCGTCGCTTCCGTCCGATTCGTCCGGGAACGCCGGTGGGGCATCCTCGTCCACGTTCAGGTCGATGGGCACGCTCTCGCTGCGGATGACGCCATCCTCGGACGGCGTGTCCCCGTCGGAAATCACTTCCTCGACGGGCGCCTGCTCCGGCATGTCAGAAGCGCTGTCAATGGGTTCCGGTTCATCGGGGAGCGGAGCCGCGACCGCCTCGTCGATATCCGCTGCCGCGCCGTTCTCGTCAGGAAGCGGTTCCGGCTGCCGCGGCGTTTCGTCGAATGCCGGCGTCTCGATGGGCTCATCCCCGGCGGGCTCATCCGCGGCCAGACCGTTTTCGGCGTTCTCATCCCCGAAGTCCTCGCCGTCCGGAACGACGGCAGTTTCGGAGCCGTCTTCATCGGCGTCGCTGCCGGTTTCGGAATCATCGTCCGCGCCGGTTTCGTCGGGTCCTTCTTCATCCGTCTTCGGCTTGCGCCGGCCGATGGATTTGAACAGTCCGCCGAGCGTTCCGCCCAGCGCGCTGATGCGCGATCCGACGCCGCGCAGTATGCCGCCGCCCTGTTCGTCGTTTTCGGCTCCGTCGCCGGAATCATCCTCAAAGTCGTCGAATTCGTCGGCCGCTTCGTCGACGGCCGTTTCGACGTCCTCAACGCCCGACACGCCGGCCTGAGCGATTTCGTCGGCTGCGGTGTTCGTCAGGCTTGCGGCCTTCGCCGCGATATCCGCGCCCTGATCCGCCAGATCGGCGGCTTGTTTCGCGGCCTCGCCAAGGGGCGCTTCGGACTGAGCGCGCTGGGCCGCGGCTTTCTGACTGGCCTGCAGGCGTTTTTCCTGCATTTTTCTCCGGTATTCGTAGTACTCGCGTTCGACGTCTTTGGCATCTCTGCGGGCCATGATCGTATACACCTCGTTCTGCTTGACCGCCCGCCGCGCGGGGCAGGGGCGTCTTTGCATATTATCTACAAGTAGTCTAATATATTATATCATATTGAGGCGCAAACGCAAGCTTATAGCGGAAAAATAGCAAAAATTTTCATCTTGCATAAGATAGCGGAAGGGAGGGATGACCATGATCGACGTTTTCGGGATCACACGCGCCGCAAAGCTCAGGCGTCTGCGTTCCGCCGCGCCACCGACCCAGGCGCGCTGCGCGCCGGAATCTTCAATCCCTGAGCCGCCTTTTCGCGCCGCGCAGCCCGATCGGCAGAAGTACGCTCCGTCCGCGCTGGCTGTGATCATGCGGCGGCATGACCGGGTGAACGAAAGGCATATCGCGGGCGGATAAGAAAGCCGGATAGGATTTGACGTTGAGTTTACACAAATTTCTGTTTTGCGCTTGCACTTCACGCGATAGTGTGCTAAAGTGTAAGATGAAGAAAAAGGAGTAAGGAGAGAAGATGCCATGCGGGCCAAATCGAATGAACAGCAGCTGTCGCTGCTCGTGAAGGCGCTTCTGTCGCTCGAAAACGAAGAAGAAGCGAAGAACCTGCTCGCCGACCTGTGCACCATCCGCGAGGTGCAGGATCTGGGCCAGCGCATCGAGGTGGCGCGCCTTCTGCGCTCGGCGATGACCTATAACGACATCGCCGAGGCCACGGGCGCTTCAACGGCGACGATCAGCCGCGTGAACCGCTGCCTGCTGTACGGCTCGGGCGGCTACAGGACTGTGCTCGAACGGCTTGAGGAAAGCGAGAAGGACCATGATTGATCTCACGACGCTCAACCCGCCGCAGCGGGAGGCGGTCATGGCGGGCGGCGGGCCGCTGCTGGTGCTCGCGGGCGCGGGCTCCGGCAAGACGCGCGTGCTGACGCATCGCGTGGCGCGGCTCATCGACGACGGCTGCGCTCCCTGGTCGATTCTGGCCATCACGTTTACGAACAAGGCCGCCCGTGAGATGAAAGACCGCATCCGCGCGCTCGTGGGCGAAGGGGCGGACGAGGTGTGGGTGTCGACATTCCACGCCTGCTGCGCGCGCATCCTTCGGCGCGATATCGAAAAGCTGGGATTTCAGCGCGGTTTTTCCATCTATGACGACGACGATCAGATGGGGCTCCTCAAGAACATCGTGAAGGACATGAACCTGAACGATAAGATGTATCCGCCCCGCGAAATCAAGACGGCCATTTCCGACGCGAAGAACCGGTTGCTCACGCCTGAGGAATGGGAAAAAGAGGCGGGAGGCGATTTCCGCGCCCGGAAGATCGCGGAGGTCTATCGCCGCTATGAAAAGGCGCTTGTCTCCTGCAACGCGCTCGATTTTGACGACCTCATCATGAAGACCATCGTGCTGCTGACCGAGCATCCGCCCGTTCTGGAGTATTACAGGCGCAAGTTTGAATACATCCTTATCGACGAGTATCAGGATACCAACCTCGCCCAGTACGAGCTGGTGCGCCTGCTGGCGGGCGACCGGAAGAACGTGTGCGTGGTGGGCGACGACGATCAGTCCATCTACGCCTGGCGCGGCGCGGATATCCGCAATATCCTCGAATTCGAGAAAGACTTTCCGGGCTGTCTGGTCATCAAGCTGGAACAGAACTACCGTTCGACCGGCAACATTCTCGACGCCGCCAATCAGGTCATCGCGCACAACGCGGGCCGCAAGGAGAAGGCGCTCTGGACTGAAGCGGGCGGAGGCGAAAAGCTTCGCGTGTATCGCGCGCAGGACGAGCGCGAGGAAGCGGCCTGGGTGTGTCAGCAGCTGCAGGCCTGGCAAAGAGCCGGCGGCGCGGTAGGCGACGCCGCGATCCTCTACAGGACGAACGCGCAGTCCCGCGTGCTCGAGGAGGCGCTGGTGCGCGCGGGCATCCCGTACCGTGTTTACGGCGGCATGAAGTTTTATGAACGCAAGGAAGTCAAGGATCTGATCGCCTATCTGCGCGCGCTGGTTAACCCGGCCGACGATCAGGCGGTGCGCCGCATCATCAACGAACCCCGGCGCGGCATCGGCGACAGCACAATAGACCGGCTGGCCGAATACGCCGCGCAGGAAGGCGCCTCGCTCTTTATGGCCGCCATGAGCGCGGACGAGGCGGGGCTGTCCGCGCGCGCGCTGTCTGCCGTGAAGAAGTTTTCAGCCGTCATGGAGGAACTGGCCGTGGAGGCTGAGCTCATGCCGGCCGATGAATTCCTGCGCCATGTGATTGACGCGACCGGCTATGAGGAACAATTCAGGCAGACTCCGGGCGAGGAAAGCGAGAACCGCCTCGAGAACATCGCCGAGCTGGAAACGGCTGTGAAGGAGTATGTCGCGCGCGAGCCGGAGGGCGGCCTGGAGGGTTTTTTGGAGAACGTCGCCCTGGTGACAGATTTGGACAGCCTGGACGCGGCCACTCAGGTGCTCACGCTCATGACGCTGCATTCCGCGAAGGGCCTGGAATTCGATCTGGTCGTGATGACCGGCATGGAGGAAGGCGTTTTTCCCACCAGCCGCTCGCTGTTCGACGACGACAAGATGGAGGAGGAACGCCGCCTGTGCTACGTGGGCATTACCCGCGCGCGCAGACGCTTGCTCATGAGCTGGGCGCAGACCCGCGCGCTGTACGGTTCCCGCCAGTACAACACGCGCTCGCGCTTCCTCGACGAGATACCCGCCCGCCTGATCGAGGACGCCAACCTCGCGCGCAGGCCTCAGACGAGACTGTCGTCGCCGCAGGCCGCGGCGGGCTATGACGGCGCCCGCGGGAAGCCGCCGCAGAGCGCCGCGAG
>JAFZRB010000186.1 GCA_017620115.1 Clostridia bacterium
CGCTTCGACCATGAGCTCACGCTGACCATCGGCGGCATGACGTGCGAAAACTGCGCGCGACGCGTGGAGAACGCGCTGAACGGCGTGCGGGGCGTCCGCGCCAGCGTGCGGCTGGACACGCGCACCGCGCGCGTGCGCTGCGTCGGCGAGCCGGACGAGGCGGCGCTCCGCGAGGCGGTGCGCCGGGCCGGCTACGCGGTCACGGCCCGCCGCGGAAGCTGACCGTCTGCTTCTGAAAAAAGAACAATGATATTTTCAATCAAAACGATGCAGGATTTTCGGCGCGGGCGTCGAAATAATAATGCGGGGAGAGCAGAATCGCGGGAGAAATGCTCTCCCTTTTTCAAAACGGATCAAGCATTATGAAAGAAGGGCCCTGCGCGTGGGAAAGAAAATCAGCAAATCAACCGAGGATTATCTCGAGGCCATCCTGATGATCCGGCAGAAGACGGGGCAGTGCCGCTCCATTGACGTGGCGTATCATCTGAACGTGTCCAAGCCGAGCGTCTCGGTGGCGATGGCCAATCTGGAAAAGGCGGGCTTCATAACCAGGGAACAAAATCACGACCTGAAGCTCACCCGCGCCGGGCTTTGGCGCGCCAGGCGCGTGCTGGAACGGCATCATTTTCTGACAGAGCTTCTGGTGCATCTGGGCGTGCCGCGCGATAAAGCGGAAGAGGACGCGTGCGTCATGGAGCACGACGTGAGCCAGTCGACCTACGACCACATGCGGGCATGGTATGATGAGCGTATGGCGCAAAACCCCCGGAGCGAAGCGTAGTCCTGAAAAACAAAACCCGCCATCCAAATGAGCCGGACGGCGGGTTTTTCATAGACGCGGCGCTTCACCGACCGCCCTCAGCCCTCAGCCTTTCGACCAGCGCCCGGATGTGCGCGCGGGCCTCGCTCTGCTGGGCCCAGGTCTCCTCCTGCGTGGGGGTTCTGTCGCCCATCAGGCCGATGAACTGGCTCACCTTCAGCCCCAGCGCCTGCTGCATTTCCTGATCGGAGCCCTTGGGGCTGACCAGATAGTAGCAGAGCAGCGAATCCTCCTGCCCGATGCGGTGCGCGCGATCCTCGGCCTGCGAGTGCACGGCGGGCGACCAGTCCAGCTCGCCGAACACCACGCACGTGGCGCGCTGCAGATTCAATCCGCTGGCCGAACGCAGCGAAATGACGCACAGGTCGGTTTTGCCCAGCATGAAGGCGTTCAGCGCGGCGTCCTTCTGCGCGTCCGTCTCGCGGCCGGTGATAAACGCGGGGCGGTAAGGCTTCAGTTCCTTTTTGTAGATGTCCATCACCCTGTGATGATGCGCGAACAGCAGCACCTTTTCGCCGCCCTCAAGCAGCGTGCGCACGAAGGCAGCCACGTAGGGAGCCTTGGCGCAGCCGGTGGCCTGCCGCTCATCCTGCGAGATCTGATCCTCGATGAGGGCGCGCCGCGACTCGTCCGCGCCGTCGAGCAGGCGCAGGCGGGAGAAGGCGGGGGCGATCATCTCCCGATAGAGCGCGTCGTCCCAGTCGATTTCCTGAACCAGGCGCCGTTTGGGCGGCAGCTGCTTCAAAACATCCTGCTTCGTGCGGCGCAGCATGAGGCCCTCGCTGCGCAGGTAATCGCCCAGGATCTCCGGCTTGGCCACGATGTTGCTGTTGTAGCCGTAGCACCATTCGCGCGAGAAGCTTTCCCAGTCGCCGAGAAAATGGAAGTCCAGTATATTCACGACGTTCCAGATCTCGCCGCCGTTGTTGTAAATGGGCGTGCCGGAAAGGCCGATCACATGCTCCGAGGCGCTGGACGCCAGGCTGGCGGCGGAGTATTTCTCCGTGCCGGCGCGGCGCAGCTCCTGAATTTCGTCGAAAATCACCGTACGCGCGTTCAGCTCGGGCAGCGCGTTCTTCCAGCCGCGCAGCAGCAGGTAGTGAATAATATAGATGTCCGCCGGGGGCAGCTCGTAGGGCGTGAGGCCGCGTATCACATGGATCCCGTTCTCCAGCCTGAGAAAGCGTTCCGCCTCGCGCGTCCAGTTGCGCACCAGATGCGCCGGCACCACGACCAGCGCCGGAAAGCCGGCCGTGGAGGCCAGATACGCCAGCGCCTGCACCGTTTTGCCCAGGCCCATCTCATCGGCCAGCAGCGCCCGGTTGCTGCTCAGCAGAAACGCCAGCCCCTGCTGCTGGAAGGGCATCAGCTCGCCCTCGAAACGCCCGGCGGGCGGCACGGCGAACTGCGGCGCGGTTCGCTGCCGTTCGCGCCGGACGGCATACTCGCGCGCTTCCTCCAGCGCCTGCTCCCACCGTTCGCGGTCAGCCTCGCGGATCTCCAGCGGATAGCGCAGCATCAGCCAGTTCAGATCGCCGATGATACGCCGGTGCGCCGTGAAGCGGGCGACGCCCCGCCCGCGCCCCTCGCAGCCCGGAAAAAGGCGCTTGGCCAGCTCGGTAACGCAGGGTTCCCCTTTGATCGTCCAGCATTTGGCGCGACGGTTGTAGCTCAGCGTGCCGTAGGTGCGGCCGATGAAGGCGGGATCGCGCAGGTAGGCCGGGTAGATATCGGGAAAATCGTAATCGTTCATGGCAGTGCTATTCCCCACAGTCTGTTGAGCCCGATGACCACGACGGGCTTTCCGCATATCGTGTCCGGCAGCGATACGCGCGTATCGACCACGATGACGAGCGCCTCCAGCGCGTCCTGGCTGAGATAGCGGCGGCACTGTTCGAGCAGACGGAGCCGGTCCGGCTTGCCGCGCTTCACCTCGATGCCTACGCCGTCAACCAGGAAATCGACGCGGCAGCGCGGCGCGAGAGGCGCCTCGTGCCGCACAACAAAACCGCCGTCGTGAAGGGCGGCGGCGATGAGCTCATGGAGCTGATATTCGCTTTCGGCGAGCGGTATGCGCAGCGTTTCGAGCGCATGCCGGAGCGCGCCGAGTCTGGCGGAAAGGTCGTTCTGCATGGCGCTTCTCAGGAGACGGATTCGGGGTCGGGCGCGTCGCATTCCGGGCATTGCCTGTAACCGGCGCGCACGGCCTGCAGCAGCGTTACGGAAGGCGTCGTGGGCTTGACCCACTTGCAGTTCTTGGAGTGATAGTAATCGCCGCCGGTGTTGCAGTAGACGATGATCGGCTCCGGCGTGGGCGTGGCCTCGACGATGATGGCCGTGCGCCGGGGGGTATAGATGTCGATGTCCTCGCGGTCGGCCGGCGCTTCGGGGCCGAGCAGCTCTACCTGGGGGCCGCTGCCCACCACGCGCACGCCGCCGGTCTGCCGCGCGGGCGGATCGGTCATGGGCGTGAGAATCAGCACGATGACAAACGCGATGAGCGCCGATACGCCGACCTTGACGAGGCGCGGCCACCCGGTACGCGTCCACATGAGGTAAAGGCCCAGCGGCGGGCAGAACACGAGGCGCAATATGACGCCCAGATTCCTGCGGCGTTTTTTATTGGCGATCCGGTCGGAACTGCTGGCCAAACGGCTTCACGTCCTTCTTATGAAAAAGCGTTCACCGGCGGGCGGCGCCCTGCCGGATACGGCTTTCGCAAGCATTAGTATCATCAGCACCCGCTGAAACACTATATATTGTACTCCCTGCGTCCGGGAAAGGCAAGGGGTATTTGTTGCTTTTTGGTTTCTTTTTTTGCCGTGTTCAGCCTTCGGCTTCACAGAATGCGAGGGGGAACCTTTCCCCCTCGCAGGCACCCCCTCGGGTTTTCCTGAAACCGCTGCAGCGGTTTCCGGGCGGAAAACCCGCAAGGAAGCGGACACCTGGTCCGCGTCCTCGCGCCGGCAAAGCCGGCACTGCGGATTAATAGTCAGGGGCTGCGGCCCCTGACAACCCTTTGGGTGAATGGTAATCTGCCGGAAAGAAAGCTCCCGCGCACCATGCGATGCGCGGGAGAGCGTTTCTTGCGTTTTTTTGTTTTTTACGCCGTCTGTCAGTTTTCGGGCACCTTCAGGGTGATGTCGATGTCGATGGTCTGATAGCCGCCGCTCACTTCAAACACCTCGTAGCTGCTGGAGCCGCCGCCGAAGAAGTAGGAGTAACTGTTGTTCATGGTATAGGTCTTCAGGTTGATGTTGGCGTAGCGCACGACCTGGACGGTCACGGTGTCGCCGTCGGAGTACTTGTCGAGCTCAGTCGTCAGCTCCATCATGTTCTTCACGCGCACGCCGTTCACCGCGTAGATGTAGTCGTACTGCTGCAGGCCGGCCGCTTCCGCGGGCATGCCTTCGATGAGCTCGCCCACATACACGCCGGCGGGCGCATAGCCGCTCATCGGCTCTTCGGGGCCGTAGTCCTCGGAGTACTCATAGGCCTGGATGCCCATCTGCGCGCGCTGCACCTTGCCGTACTGGATCAGGTCGGTGGCGTTCTTGTAGACGGTTTCAACGGGGATCGCGAAGCCCAGTCCCTCGAAGCTCACGCTGGAATAGGAGCTGCCGGCGTACTTCAGGGTGTTGATGCCGACCAGCTGGCCCTTGTAGTTGAACAGGCCGCCGCCGGAGTTGCCGTTGTTGATGGCCGCGTCATGCTGGATGTAGTCGATGGCGCGGGTGGTGTTGCGGGCGCCGGCGCTCACGTTGGTGCGTCCCAGCGCGGAGACGATGCCCTGCGTGACGGTGTTGGAAAGCACCTCGCCGCCGGGGTTACCGATGGCCACGACCGTGGAGCCGATCAGCAGATCGCTCGACGCGCCGATCTCAACGGGCACCAGCTCGCTGGCCGCGTCGCTCTCGACCTTCAGCACGGCGATGTCGGTGGAGGGATCGGCGCCGACGAGCGTGGCGTCGACCTTCTCGCCGCTGGGCATCAGGATCTGGTAGGAATCGCCGTCGGCGATGACGTGGTTATTGGTCACGACATAGCCGCCCTCGGCGATGACCACGCCGGAGCCCTGCGCCACAGGCTGATCGACGACCTTGCGGGTCTGCTGATCCCAGGCCTGCGTGCCGGTGATCACGCCCACCACGGAGTTGGCCGTTTTCTGGTAGACGTAGATGGCGGGCGAGTTGTCGGCGGCCGGCTCAACGGCCTCCGCGCCCACGCTCAGATTCATGAGGCCGATGATCATCGCCAGCGCGGCGACCAGAGCCAATACTTTTGCGAAATTCTTTTTCATAACTCATACCTCCTTTGGTTGATGGCTTTATTATATTCGCCCATTTTGGACAAATTATGAACGAACCATAAACAGATACTGATTAAATTATGAATTCTCGGGCGGCTCTGCCGGAACGGGCTGCGTTTCGCTTTTTCGCCGCCTCTGTTCTCAAAGCCGTATATCGGTATTGCGAAAAAATAAAACATGTGATATAATGAAGCCAATCATTGGAAAATAGTTAGGAAGTGAATAGAAATGAGGCGTTTTTGGCGGCTGGCGTTGATTCTGGCGACGGTGCTGGCGTTGTGCGCAGTTTGCGCGGGGACGGCGATGGCAGCAGATACCGCAGACACTGAAGAACCTATTACGAACCCTGAAGAACCTGTTACGGACCCTGAAGAACCTATTGCGGATCCTGAAGAACCTATTGCGGACCCAACTTCGGAACCTCACGAGGAACCTTATGAGGTGATATCCGGCGACTGGTATTATACCGTGGACGGGGACACCTGCACCATCACTATGTATACGGGCTCAGCGACAGAGCTGACGATTCCGTCGGAGATTGATGGATTGGCGGTTACAGCTATAGGAAATAGTTCCTTCGCCAGTTGCACCAGTCTGGTGAGCGTCACGATCCCGGACGGCGTGACCAGCATTGGCTATGGGGTCTTCTCTGGCTGCAGCAGCCTGACGTTCATCACAATTCCGGACGATGTGACCAGCATTGGCGATTTCGCCTTCTCCGGCTGCA
>JAFZRB010000187.1 GCA_017620115.1 Clostridia bacterium
GGTGTCGTACAGCCTCTGCGTCACGGGGCCGATGCTGCCGTCGCCGATGGTCATCACATCGTCCATATAGCGCAGCTTGCCCACGGGGCTGATGACGGCCGCCGTGCCGGTGCCGAAGACCTCCTCCAGCGTGCCGTTGTGCTGAGCCTCGAGCAACTCGTCGACGGAAATGCGCTTTTCCTCGACCGGCATGTTCCAGTGCTTGCACAGTTGGATGACGGACTCGCGAGTGACGCCGGGCAGGATGGAACCGTTCAGCATCGGCGTGACGATCTTGCCGGCGATCTTGAAGAAGATGTTCATCGAGCCGACTTCCTCGATGTACTTGCGTTCCACGCCGTCCAGCCACAGCACCTGCGCGAAGCCCTCGTCGTGCGCCTTGACCTGGCCGATCAGGCTGGCCGCGTAGTTGCCGCCGGTCTTGGCGAAGCCCATGCCGCCGCGCACCGCGCGCACGTATTCGTCCTCGATCCAGATGCCCACGGGGTTCAGGCCGCTGGCGTAGTACGCGCCGGAGGGAGAGGCGATGACCATGAACAGATACGTCTTGGACGGCGCTACGCCCAGGAACTCGTCGGTGGCAATGATGAACGGGCGCAGGTACAGCGATTCGCCTTCGCCCGTCGGGATCCAGTCGCGGTCGACGCGCACCAGCGCCTCGACGGCCTGGATGAAATCTTCCTCGGGCAGATAGGGGATGCACAGGCGCTCGTTGGATTTGTTGGCGCGCTTGGCGTTCATGTCCGGCCGGAAGATATAGGCTGAGCCGTTCTTGCCGGGATAGGCCTTCATGCCCTCGAACATGGCCTGGCCGTAGTGGAATACCATGGCCGCGGGCGACAGGGACAGCCTCTGGAAGGGCACGATGCGCGGGTCGTGCCAACCCTTGCCCTCGGTGTAGTTCATGATGAACATGTGGTCGGTAAAGATGTGGCCGAAGCCGAGCTTCGCGCCGGGCGCGGGCTTCGCCGCGGGCGTGGTGGTTTTTTGGACGGTGATGTTCAGCATATCGTATTCCTCCTCAAAAGTGGCGATTCAAATTCTTTTATAATTATACATCCCGCATGCGCGCGTGTCAAATTAAGATATGAACATCGCCGCGATATTCCGGAAAATCGGCGGCGGAAAAATGCGAATAATCATAACGGAACGCGGAGATTCAACGCCGAAGCCCGGAAAACTGAAGGATTCGCCCCGGGAAACCTGCAAATCGCCCTGCGCGTTCATTCCGTCTGAGCGTCGTTCCACCCTTTGCACACATCCACCCAGGCGGCGGGCGCGGCGTACCGCTCCAGCTCGCTTATGGTCAGCTCGATGGCGCTGTTGCCGCTTCCACAGGCGGGAAAGACCGTGTCGAACCGTTTGAGGGATTCGTCCAGATAGACCGCGACGCCGTCGTTGACGGCGAAGGGACAGACGCCGCCCACGGCGTGCCCGACCAAGGTTTCGACCTCGTCCGGCGTCAGCATTTTGGCCTTCGCGCCAAACCGCGCCTTGTATTTGGGATTGTCGACCTTCGCGTCGCCGGCCGCCACGATCAGGATCGGGCCGCCGTTTACCATAAACGAGAGCGTCTTCGCGATACGGCGCGGCTCGCAGTAAAGCGCCTGCGCCGCCAGATCGACCGTCGCGCTCGACACGTCGAATTCGAGAATGCGGTCTTCCATGCCGAGAGCCCTGAAAAACACCCTTACTCTTTCGATTGCCATGAGCATACCTCCCGCAATAATGCGCTTATGTGATGATTGTAAGAAAGAATCAGCCGGACGGCGCGCCGCCCGGCTCATATTCGTATGCGCCCGCGTCACTTGCCCGCCACGGACAGGCTGTCGATCAGGAGATCGGGCGAAGCCACGGGGGAGAAGGCGAATTCGAGGTTGTTCACCACGGCGGTCACGTTCTTCATCAGCTTGAAGAAGTTGCCGGCCACGGTGATCTGGCTCACGGGTTTAGTCACCTTTCCGCCCTCGATGAGGAACCCGCGCGCGCCCAGCGAGAAGTCGCCGCTGATCTGGTTCGCGCCGGAATGCAGACCCTGAACGTTGGTGATGAGCACGCCGTCGCCCGCCAGCTCGAGGAGCGCCTCGGGCGTGGTGCCTGACGGCACGATATGCAGCGAGTGCGGGGCGACGCCCACGGGCGAGGCGTAGCTGGGCTTCGAAGCGCTGCCGGTACTCTGAACGCCCTGCTTTTTCGCGGTCTTTAAGTTGTGCATGAGCGTGTTCAGCCGGCCGTTTTCCACCACCGCCAGTCGCCGCGCGGCCACGCCCTCGCCGTCGAAGGGCGTCGCGCCGGGCGAGGCGGGATTGAGCGGGTCGTCCACGATGGTGAGCGCCGGGCTACCGATGATCTCGCCCTCGCGGCCTTTCAGAAGCGACATGCCCTTCTGCGCCGCGTCCGCGCTGAACACGGAGGAGAACGTGCGCAGGATGGAGCCCGCCACGTCGTTTCTCAGGATGACTTTATACGTGCCGGAGGCCGTCTTGTCCGCGCTCAGGCCGTCCACGGCCTCCTTCACGGCCTTGGCCGCCTCTTTTTCAATGTCCAGTTCGCCGGGATCGCGCGCCAGGCGGATGGCCATGCCGCTGGTCACCTCGCCGTTTTCCTGCGCCAGCACGGCGGCGTAGAGGCCGATGTAATTCTCGCGGAAGGAAACGTCCAGCCCGCGGGAGTTGACCAGCCGCCGCGCGGACGAGCCGCTCATGATCTCCACGCCCTCGCACTGGGTGACGCGCGGGTCGATGGCGAGGCACGCCTTCTCGAGGCGCTTCGCCATGGCGATCTTTTCCGCCGCGCTGATTTTGTCGATCGCGTCATTGTATACGTCCAGCTCCGGATAGCTGTCGCTGCCCGCGAAGATGAATTCCTCGTCGGCGCTTTCGATGAGCGCGGCGTTTTCCTTCGCGCCGTCTATGAGCAACTCCAGCGCGTCCTCGTCCAGCACCTGCGTGCTGGCGTAGCCCATCTTGCCGCCCACCAGCGCCCGGAAGCCCAGGCCCATGCCGGAGCTCACGGAATAATCGACGATCTCGCCGTTCTTCACTTCCACCGAAAAATTATCGCTGGCGGAGTAATCGGCCTCGCTGGCCTCAAAGCCGGCCGCTTTGGCGCGTTCAAAGAGTTTTTTGATGAATTCGTTCACATCCATGCCGCTGTCCCTCCTTACCGGCCGCCGACGGTGATGCCCGTCACGCGGATCATGGGCTGGCCGACGTTCACGGGAACGGAGCCGCTCTTCGAGCCGCACATGCCCTGCGCCATCCGCATATCCCTGCCCACGCGGTCGATCTTCATGAGTATTTCGCTGCCCTTGCCCACCAGCGTCGCGCCGCGCACGGGCCGGTCGATTTTGCCGCCTCTGATGAGATAGCCCTCCATGACGGCGAAGTTGAATTCGCCTGTGGCCGGATTGACCGAACCGCCGCCCATCTGCTTGGCGTACAGCGCGTCGCCCGCGGTGGAAATGATCTCGTCCTCGTCGTCGCTGCCCGCGGCGATGAAGGTGTTGCGCATACGGGAGGTGGGCGCGAAGGTGTAATCCTGCCGGCGCGCGGAGCCGGTCACGGCCATCCGCATCCGGCGGCCGTTCAGCCGGTCGATCATGTAATTCTTCAGAATGCCGTTTTCAATGAGCGTGAGGCGGGTGGCGGGCGTGCCCTCATCGTCGATGTTGAGGGAACCCCACTCGTTGGGTATGGTGCCGTCGTCTATGGCGGTCACCACGGGCGAGGCGATCTGCTGGCCGAGCTTCCCGCAGAATTCGCTGTTGTTAAGCGCCACCTGCGTGGCCTCGAGGGAGTGCCCGCACGCCTCGTGGAAGATGACGCCGCCGAAGCCGTTGCCGATGATGACCGGCATATAACCGCCGGGGCACTGATCCGCCTTCAGCATGGTCACGGCGGTCTGCGCGGCCCTGCGCGCGCAATCCTCAACGTCCACGCGGGTTCTGAACAGCTCGTAGCCCATCATCGCGCCGGGCCCCTGGCTGCCGGTCTGGTTTTCCTGGCCGTTGCTGGCGATGGCCACGACGAAAAAGCGCGTGTAGACGCGCCGGTCGCCTGTGAACAGGCCCTCGGTGTTGGCGATGAGCACGTCGGTCTCCTTGCCCATGAGCTGCGCGCGCACCTGCTTGATGGCGCTGTCATAGTCCTTCGCCGCCTGATACGCCGCGTGCGCCAGACGCGATTTTTCCGCGCCGCTCACGTCCATGGGCAGGCGCTCGATGGCGTGGATGTTCCCGATGATGGAGCCGGTGAGGCAAATGTCCTTCGCCTGGTTCCCGTCGCCGACCGCCGAAGCCGCCTGCTTCGCCGCCTTCATGAGGCCCGCCTCGCTGGTGTCGTTGGTGTGCACATACACGCCCTCGAGGCCGTTGTAGATGCGGATGCCAGCGCCGTGCCGCCGCCCGGTGTTCGCGCTGTCGATCGCGCCGTCGACCAGGCTCAGGGTATTGGATCGCGTGTCCTCCATGAACAGTTCCGCGAAATCGCCGCCCGTGCGCACCGCTTCCGCGAGCACCCGTTCGGCCGCCGCCTTTGAGATCATGTCTTTCGTTCCTCCTTGATGATTCGATTCCGTTGCTGCTACTATACCATATTCCGGGAAAGGTTGCAAGTGATGCGCGCCGTATTTGCGGCGCTACGCTGTACCGAATTTGCGGCGCTACGCCGTCCCGAAAAGGCGCTCGAACAGCGTGGCCCCGAGCAGCGGCGTCTCGTCGGACGGCGCGGCGTCGATAATCTGTCCCAGCTCCTCGAAGTATTTCTGCCGGGCGATCACCGCGTAACGGACCGCGCCGTCCGGCGCGTCCTGATCCGTGAAGGTGAGATAGTCGCCGCGCTTTCCCTCGAGCCTTGCGATTTCCGTCCAATCCGCGTCTGAGGCGCGCATCACGCGCCATACCGACACGGAATCCGGCGCGACGAACGACACGAGCGGCCGCCCGGCTCCGTCGCTCTGCACGTAGACCGTCTCTACCTGCGTGGGATACTTCCACAGCGTTGACGCCTGTTTTGGGGCGCTTCCAACGGGCAGCGCTTCGTTCAGCAGGCAGGCGGCCGGCGTGTCGCCTGACGCCAGCATGGGGAAGGCGATGTCGCCCCGCAGCGAGCGGCTGTCCAGCAGCGCGCGCTCGACGCCGGCCGGCTGTACGAACTCGCCGCCCGCGCGGCTGGCGTTGTCGGCGAGGAAGGCCGCGGCCAGCCTCGCGGGATAGGAACCGCCCGTGACGCCCTGGCGCAGTTCGTGTTTGTCCGGCTCGTCGCAGCCCATCCACACGGCAATGGCCAGGCTGGGCGTGTAGGCCACCGTCCAGGCGTCGCGGTTGCCGCCGTCCGTCTCGCCGACCGTGCCCGTCTTGGCCGCCACCGGCACGGGCACGGCGGCGAGCGCCTTCGCGGTGCCGTTCGCCGCCGCGTCGCGCAGGATATCCGTGAGGAGATAAGCGCTCACATCGCTTAAGGCGCGACTGACGCCTGATGAGAAGGCGTAAACCTCGCGGCCCTCGCTGTCCTCGACGCGGCGCACGGTGTGCGGCGCGACCGCCATGCCGCCGTTGGCGAGCGCGCAGTAGGCCGCGCACAGCGAGGCGGGCGAAACGCCGTCCGTCAGCGCGCCGACGCCGAGCGCGTAGCTGCGGTCGGCGTCGTTCAGCGTGAAGCCCAGCTTCTGCGCGTACAGCCGCGCCGCGTCGATGCCCACGCGGTCGAGGAGGTTCACCGTAGCCTGGTTCATGGATTTTACCAGCGCCTGGCGCAGCGTTACCGTGCCGTGGCTCTGGCCGGACGCGTTGGAGGGCGTGTAGCCGTCGTATTCTCGCGGCGTATCGTCCAGCAGGGTGATGGGCGTGCAGCCGAGCATATCGACGGCCGCCGCGTAGACGGACACCGGCTTGAACGCGGAACCGGGCTGGCGCTTCATCTGAACGGCCCGGTTGAAGCCGCGCCGGACCGCGTAGTCGCGTCCGCCTTCCATGCACAGGATCTCGCCGGTATTCACGTCCATCGCCACCAGCGCGGATTCGCACTGCGCTCCGTCGCTGGCTTCGGGAAAGCGCGCCGGATCGGCAAACAGCGCGTCCGCGGAGGCCTGCAGCGCCGGATCCAGCGCGGTATAAACGCGGTAGCCGCCGCTCATCAGCTCGTCAGACGATATGTTCAGCGCGGCGCAGGCCTCCTCGAGCGCCGCGTCTACGTACCAGCCGGCCCGCCCGGTTCGCTCCGACATGTTTAAACCGAGCGGAGCGGAGAGCGCTTCGTCGCGCTCGTCTTCGCTGATATACCCGTTTTCAGCCATGGCCTGCAGCGTCAGATTGCGGCGTTCGAGCGCCTTGTCCGGGTTCAGGTGAGGCGCGTAACGGGAGGGCGCTTTGACGATACCGGCCAGCGTCGCCGCCTGCGGCAGCGTGAGCCCGTTCGCGCCGCAGCCGAAATAGACGCGCGCGGCCGCTTCGACGCCGTAAGCGCCCGCGCCCAGGTATACGGTGTTCAGATAGGCGGCTAGGATCTCGTCCTTGTCCATCACGCGTTCGAGCCCGAGCGCCAGCCAGGCCTCCTGCGCCTTGCGGGCGAGCGTCTTTTCGCCGCTCAGATGCGTCAGCTTCACGAGCTGCTGCGTGATTGTGCTTGCGCCTTCGCGCGCTTCGCCCGCGCGGATATCGGCCAGCAGCGCGCCGCCGATGCGCCAAAGATCCAACCCGGCGTGCCGGTAGAAACGGGCGTCCTCGATCGCCACGAACGCCTGCCTGACGCGTTCGGGGATGTCGTCCGCAGCGAGCGGGAAGCGGTACACACCGGCGTCCGCCGCGCTGCCGCCGCCGCAGTCGAGTATGAGCGCGGCCTGCGCGGGTGATGTGATTTTGCTGAGATCGAGCGGCTGCCATGTCCACGGCTTTGTCACGGCCAGCCCCGCGGCCGCCACGGCGGCGATCGCCGCGCCTGAAACGATCAAGATGCGTCTTTTCACGGCGGCGCCTCCTGTTCATGCGTTTTTGTTATGATGAGCCTTCGTGCGCCCGGACAAACTGGCAAAAGTTGTTCGTGGACAATCCGGTTATGCAATACTATAATAATTATACATTTCATCCGGGGAGGAATGCCTGTGAACCGAAAGCTGCTGCTTCAGCTGTCACCCGCGGCCGCCGCCGCGATGGCCTCGGCTGTTCTGATGATGATGAATCGGGCGGACGCCGCCCGCGCCGCGCTGATGGCCTCCATATGCCTGGCTGTGCTGGGCGTTTCGCCCGCGTATCGGGCCCGCGCCGTCGGCCGGACAGGTCTGTCGCGCACGCGCGGAGCGCAGAGCGTCCGTTCCACTCTCACGTTCCGCGATGTCGCCGCCAACGAAACCGCGATGAATCATCTGCGCGCGCTGGCGGATTATCTTTCGCATCCTGAGAAATACGCGGCGCTGGGCGCGCGGCTGCCTCGTGGCGTGCTGCTCTACGGCCCGCCTGGAACCGGCAAGACGCTCATGGCGCGGGCGCTGGCCGGGGAGGCGGGCGTGCCGTTCTATTCGATGAACGGTTCCGATTTTGTGGAGATGTACGTGGGCGTCGGCGCGGCGCGCGTGCGGGAGCTGTTCTCAAAAGCCGCGAAGGAAAAGCGATGCGTGATTTTCATCGACGAGATCGACGCCATCGGCAAGAAGCGCGACGACGGCGCGGGCAGCGACGAGCGCGACCGCACGCTGAACGCGCTGCTGAGCGAGATGTCCGGCTTCGCGGAAAACAGCGGCGTGATCGTACTGGCTGCCACCAACCGCGTGGATACGCTCGACCCGGCGCTCACCCGCCCGGGGCGTTTCGACGCGAAGATCGAGGTGGGACTGCCGGGCCGGAGCGAACGGCTGGATATTCTGAAGCTGCACTGCCGCCGGAAGCCGCTCGCGGGCGACGTGGATCTGGGCAGGCTGGCCGCGGATACCGTGCGCTTCAGCGGCGCTTCGCTGGAAAGCCTGGTGAACGACGCCGCCATCCGCGCGGCGCGGCGGGGCAGCTCGGTGATCGAGGAGAGCGACCTGCACACCGCATTCGTCGCCGCGGTGGCGGGCGAGGACAGGCCGGCCTTCGCCGCGCGGGAGGAGCTGGCCGTGATCGCGCTGCACGAGGCGGGACACGCTTTGGCCTGCCGCCTGCTGCTGCCGGCGCACCGCATTGAGCGCGTGAGCATACTGCCCGCGTCCAACGGCGCGGCGGGCTACAACCTCACGATCCCCGCCGAACGCGCGCTGCCCGACATGAACGCCCTCACGGCGCAGCTGCAGGTGCTGCTGGCCGGGCGCGCCGCCGAACAGCTGCTCGTCAGCGAGACGAACCTCACCGCCGGCGCTTCCGGCGATCTCGCGCAGGCGACCGAGCTGGCCTCCGCCATGGTGCTTGATCTGGGGTTCGCCGGATCCCCGGCGGTATCGCTGCGCGCGCTCTCGAAATGCACCGGCAGCGGCTCGCAGGACGCCGCCGCGCTGGTGAAGCGCCTGCTCGACGACTGCTACCAGGCTGTTCGCGCGCTGCTGGGAGGGCATATCGGTCTGCTGGAAGCGCTCACCGGACGCCTGCTTGAAGCGGAATCGCTCTCGGGGCGGGAGGCGGAAGCCTTTTTTGAGGAAGCGGGCATTTGAAAAAAGCGGGCAGCCCTTGAGCGGAGCGCTCGGAATGTGCTATACTGTACGCGCCGGGATCGGTGTCAGCCGCCTCCCGGCGCAATGTCCGAGGCGGGGAGGAAGCGCGCAGGAAGGGAAAAATCGAATCGGTCGACGCGGGGAACCGGCGCGGCCTCGTTTATACCTCGCCTGGCGAGGGAAAAAGGGCGCTGCTCGCCGTGTGCTGCGGCGACGAGCTGGAGGCCATGCTGCCCGATATGGCCGAGCGGCTCGAACCCATGATCGGAAAGGCTATATCGCCGTTCGCGCTGGCGTCCATCGCGGACGTGGACTGGGACGCCGACTACTCGCCCTGGCCGTCGAACGAGCTGCCGGGCCGCGCCATGGCGGGCGGCGCGGACGCGCTGCTGAAGGTGATCGAGGGACCGCTGCTAACCGCCGCGCGGGAAAGGCTTGGCGATGTCGCCTCGCTCGGTATACTCGGCTATTCGCTGGGCGGGCTGTTCGCGCTGTACGCCGCCTCCCGCGCGGATTCGCCGTTTGAATACGCGGCGAGCGTGTCAGGCGCGCTGTGGTATGAAGGTTTTGTCGAATATGCCGCCGACGCGCCTTTTCCACGGCTCAGGCGGGCCTATGTGTCGCTGGGCCGCAGGGAGGCAAAAGCCGCGCGGGGACCGATGGGGCGCAGCGCCGCGGCCAGCGAAACGGTTTACGGAATGCTGTCCGCCCGATTGGGCGCGGACAACGTTGCTTTTGAATGGAACAACGGCAATCATTTCTTCGAAGTGCCGCAGCGCGTCGCGAAGTCGGTGGCATATTTGTGCGGACTGCAATGACGGAACAGACGCTCGTTTTCCGCTATTCCGTGCGCAGCGCGATGACGGGATCCTTGCGCGCGGCGATGCCGGAGGGAATGAGGCCGGCGATGAAGGTGAGCAGCATGCTGATGGCCACCAGGATCGCCGCTCCCACGCCGGGCAGAGTGGCGTTGAGGATCATGATGCCCGTGAGGCGGTGCAGTATGAGGTTGATCGGAATGGTCATGAGCAGCGTCACGCCGATGCCGATCGCGCCGGCGATGAAGCCGATGGAAATCGTCTCCGCGTTGAACACGCGGCCGATGTCGCGCTTTGATGCGCCGATGGCGCGCAGGATGCCGATCTCCTTCGTGCGCTCCAGCACGGAGATGTAGGTGATGATGCCGATCATGATGGAGGAGACCACCAGCGAGATGGCCACGAACGCGATCAGCACGTAGCTGATGGCGTTGATGATGGTGCTTACGGAGGACATCATCAGCGCGATGTAGTCGGTGTAACTGAGCTGATCCTCCTCGGGAACAGCGGCGTTGTACTGCTTGATGAGATCGTCCAGCGCCTCTTTGTCGGCGAACGTGGCGGCATAGATGCTGATGGAGGATGGCGTGTCCGGATCGACGTAGCCCAGCAGCTGCAGGTTGCGCTCGTAAGTGGAATCGGATACGTCGTCCGGCACGTACTCGTCGTACAGCGCGGCGGCGACGGCTTCGTCGAGATCGGGCAGGAGCCTGTCCAGACCGGCGGCGAGCTCGCCCGCGCTCATGGCGGCCAGGCGCGCCTGGAGCTGGCTGGCTGCGCGCTCGCGCATCATGGCGGTCACAGCCTGCGCGATGTAGGCGCTGCGGGTGTCCTCGTCCATGGAAGCGAGGTAGTTTTGAATGGTGGCGCTGTCCGTGCCGGTCTGACTGGCGAACATCTGCGTCATCATGGCGTTGAGGTCGTCCGCGCCGGTCGCGGCGAGGAACTGCCGCGCGGCCGCGGCCACGGTCTCCTCGTCCGGCTCGGCCATGAGCCGGGTATAAACGGCGGCCTTTTCGCTCTCAGGGAGCGCGGCGAGGTACGCGCGGGCCGCTTCGGCCTTCTCCGCGTCGGTCAGTCCGGCGGAGAGGCCCGCGAAGGGCAGGCCGGAGATTGCGTCGGTCAGGGGATCGTCGAGCTGCGCGCGAACCAGTTCGTTCGCGGCGGTGTTTTGCAGGATATAGTCGGTGAGGGCGCCGGTGTAGGCCAGAGAACCGCCCAGCATGGAGGAAATGGCGTCGTCGCTGGCGCGGATGATGCCCACCACGCTCAGCCTGAGGCCGGCGGCGCCGTCATAGAGGAAGTCAAGCCCTGTTTGCGTGGCGGCGAGGTTGACCCACGCGCCGTTCTCCTGCCGCTGATAACAGTCGGCGGGGGCGATGTATCGCAGCGTGACGCCGCACAGGTCTTCATACGTCCAGGTGAGGCGCAGCGCGTCGAGATCGAGCTGCTCGCCGCGCTGGGCGCTGACGACGCTGCGCATCAGTTCGCCGCCGGTGCGCAGGCCGAGGGCGTAGAGCGTCATGTCGGTGATCTCGTTGTTTTCGTCCACCACCAGCGCCAGCTCGTCCGCCGCGGCGGGCCAGCGGCCGTAGAGCAGATCGTACTGCTCGTAGAGCAGCGGGTTGATGAGTTCGCCGTCCTCGCCGGGCAGCAGCTCCTCCCAAACCTGCATGCGGCTCATGCCGCTCATGGCGCTCTCGGGAATGGTCATGCCGATGGAGGCGTACACGCTCTGGAAGAGGTCGAGTATATCGCTTTTCACGATCTCGCCGTCGGCGTTGCGCACGAGGATATTCAGGTCGATGTCGTAGGCGTACTGTACGGAGCTGGCGTACTGGCCGAACTCGTCGTGCGATTCCAGGTATTCGCGGAAGGCGCCGAGGTTGTTCTTCGTCGTCTCGGCGGCGTTCATGGAGTTCATGAGGTCGTAAACCACGCTGCTGACGCGCACCGTGCCCTCTTCACGTTCGGCGTTTTCCTCGGCGTGCCGGATGCCCACCAGCGCGCTGACCATGGCGGACATATCGTAGGTCTCCGCCTGAAGCCGGATGGGATAGCTGGATAGCGTGTCCTCCTGGACGCGATCGATGTAGTTCTGAACGCCCGTGGACACCGAGAGGATGAGCGCGATGCCGATGATGCCGATGGAACCGGCGAAGGCGGTGAGCAGCGTGCGCGTCTTTTTGGTCATGAGGTTGTTCAGCGACAGCCCGAGCGCGGTCAGGAACGACATGGAAGCCGTCTTGCCCAGCAGCCGCCGCTTTTTCTGATCCTCGCGGGAGAGCGCGGGCGCGTCGGTTTCGGCGCGGAAGGGATTGGTATCGTCTGTGACGCGGCCGTCCAGTAGGCGGATGATGCGGCTGGAATAGGTCTGCGCCAGTTCGGGATTGTGCGTGACCATGATGACCAGCCGGTCGGCGGAGATTTCTTTCAGTATCTCCATGATCTGCACGGAGGTGACGGAATCCAGCGCGCCGGTGGGTTCGTCGGCCAGCAGGATATCCGGGTCGTTGACCAGCGCGCGGGCGATGGCCACGCGCTGCATCTGCCCGCCGGACATCTGGTTGGGCTTTTTGTTCAGCTGGTCGCCCAGCCCGACGCGATTCAGCGCCTCGCGGGCGCGGGCGCGCCGCTCGGCCTTGCTCACGCCGGAAAGCGTCAGCGCCAGCTCCACGTTGGCGAGCACGCTCTGATGGGGGATGAGGTTATAGCTCTGGAACACGAAGCCCACGGAGTGGTTGCGGTAGGCGTCCCAGTCGCCGTCGCGGAATTCCTTTGTGGAACGGCCTTCGATCACGAGGTCGCCTTCGGTATACTGGTCAAGGCCGCCGATGATGTTGAGGAGCGTCGTTTTGCCGCAGCCGGAGGGCCCCAGCACCGAAACGAATTCCGATTTGCGGAACTCGATGTCGATGCCGCGCAGCGCGGCGACAGTCGAATCGCCGGTCTGATAATCTTTTGTGATGTGCTTGAGAGAGAGCATAGCGCGATCCTTTCACGTTCAGCCTGATTGTTTCATATCTGGAACGATGATTATAGTGACATTATATGCGCGAACGCGGAAAAAGCAACGGAGCGCGCGTGGCAAACCTTTTGTTTTTCTGTAAACTGGCGAACAGATATCTGTGCGCGAAGCGATTGGAGTTATATTGTTAAGAATTTGGTTCGCTATTGACATTTATGGGCTTCGCTGATATAATACCTTCTGTTGCTGGCGCGTGTGCCTGTAGCTCAGCCGGATAGAGTGCTTGGCTACGAACCAAGAGACCGGGGGTTCGAGTCCCTCCAGGCACGCTGAAAAGGACGATGGTTTTGCCGTCGTCCTTTTTGTTTTGCTTCGCTCGAACAAACGCTTGCGCGGGCGCAGGCGCCGCTGTATAATGAAAACCAAAGGAGGGACCGTCATGCTTGAACAGGCGACAAAACACATCGAAACCATGCTGCAGAAGCGGGAGACCTTTCATCCCTTTCCCAAATACGGCGAGCGGGGCTGGGACTGCCTGCCCGAGGAGGCCAAAAGGGTCATCGTGGGCCGCGCGGAGCTGCTGAACGAGAAGGACTGGCTGGCGCTGCCCGCGACGCGCTATATGGATTTTGTGAACAACGGCAACCGCTCGCGCTATGAGAAGGTGTATTTCGAGCGCAGGCGGAGGCTGCGCGGGCTGGTCGCCGCGGAGTGCGTCGAGCGCAAAGGGCGCTTCATCGACGCGATCATCAACGGCGTGTGGGCTGTCTGCGAGGAGACGACATGGGCCATTCCGGCGCATACGTACAGCTACAAGCCGGCCGATCAGGGCCTGGTGGACATCGAGCGCGACCGCGTGACGCTGGATCTGTTCGCCGCGGAGACCGGCGCGAACCTTGCCTGGATTCTGTATCTCATAGGCGACAGGCTGAGCGAAGCGTGCGCCGCGATTCCCCGCCGCATCGAGTACGAGATCGAAAGGCGCGTGCTGACGCCGTTCATGGACTATGACGACTTCGGCTGGATGGGCCTCAGCCACGACGATCCGGTGAACAACTGGAATCCGTGGATCAACGAGAACGTGTTAAGCTGCGCGCTGGTGGCCGAGCGGGACGAAAAGCGCCGCGCGGACATCGTGCGCAAGGTGGGCAAAAGCGCCCAGCGCTTCCTGCATTTCTACGCGGAGGACGGCGGCTGCGACGAAGGGCCCAGCTATTTCTCCGTAGCGGGCGCGTCCATAATGGATATCCTGGAGCAGCTTTACCTCGCGACGGAGGGCAAAGTCAACCTCTTCGGGGAGCCGCTCATCCGGAACATGGCCGACTACATCCGACATGTGCACATCGCGGGCGATTATTTCGTGAACTTTGCCGACGCGCCGGCGCGGCTGAGCGGCGGCTGGGAGGAACTGCTCATGCGCCTGGCGGGAAAGATGGACAATCCCGCGCTGGCCGATTTCTGCCGCATGCGCCTGGCCGGCCATCGCGACAGGCGGCCCGACCGCTACTTCACGCATTCGGACTACTATTTCTTCCGCGCGCTCGCCGCGCTGTTCGGCTGGCATGAGACGGATTACGCCGCGGGCGGCGATGTCGCGTCACTCGGGCACTGGTTCGGCGGCATACAGGTGGCCACGGCGCGCACGCGGGAGAACAGCTTCTCCGGCCTGTTCCTGGCCGCGAAGGGCGGCTGCAACGCCGAAAGCCACAACCACAACGACATCGGCAACTACATCATCTACGCGAACGGCCGCCCCGCCATCGTGGACGCGGGCGTGGGCGAGTATACGAAGAAGACCTTCAGCGCCCAGCGCTATGAGATCTGGTCGATGCAGTCCGGCTGGCACAACACCGCCGCCGTCAACGGCTGCGACCAGAAGGACGGCCGGCAGTACGCCGCCTCGGATGTCGAATACGCGGACGACGGCGCGGTTATGACCTTCTCGATGGACATTCAAAACGCTTACGGCCCGGAGGCGAAGCTGGAAAAATATCGCCGCGCGTTCACGTTCGACAGGCCGGCGAACACCATCGCCGTGCATGATGAAGTGCGCATGACGGAATGCCTCTGCCCGGTGAAGCTGCCGCTTCTGTGCGCCGAAAAGCCCGAGATCGGCGAAGGCACGGCGAACATCGGCGGACTGACGCTGCGCTTCGATCCGGCGCTTTTCGCCGCCTCCGTCGAGGAAAAGCCGCTGGAGGACGGGAAGCTCGACGCCAGCTGGGAGCGCAAGTCGCTCTGGCGGCTGACGCTTGCACGGAAAGACTGCCGGACTGCGGATGGGTGGACGCTGGTCTATGAAATAAGGAATTAGCGTTATCTGAACAGTCTCAGGTGAATAATAGACCGCGATTCTTCATTGGGTACGCGGGCCGGCAAGGCAGTCGTTTTAGCCGGCCCGTTCATTCTGCTTGTGCAGTATTCCCGTTTTCCGGCGCGTATTTTGCGCAGTTGTCGAGAATTTTCCGGAACGGCTTGCGAGTCCCTCCGCTTTATGTTATGATGATGGCCGGAAAAACTGAAATTCACGCTGAAGGGAGAGATGTTTTATGCGGAAAATGATGGATGAGGTCAGGGTTTTCTAAAACCGCATAGGCCGCTTTTCGCGGCGCTCTCAGGAACCTTTGTACAGCGTGCAGGGGCGCGGGCGGTTTGCCCGGCGCTCTGGTTTCGATATGAAACGGCAGGCATGTCCTCAAGGGCTGCCTGCCGTTTTCCTGTGCGCGAAGCGACATGAATTTCAGGAGGATAAGGACATTGACCGATTTGATCGAGTATGGTTTTGATCCGGGATACTATGAAAACGAACTGAAGGACGCGCCCGCGGGAGCCGTTCCCGCCCGCGTGACCAGCGTGCATCGGGCGCGCTTCGGCGTGGTCAGCGGGGCCGGCGAGGGCTTCGCGCAGCTCAAGGGCAGCGCTTACCGCGACCAGCATTCCTCTCTTTACCCCACGGTTGGGGATTACGTGCTGTTCCGGCCCTCGCCGGGCGGCGACGGGCAGATCCTGCGCACGCTGCCGCGCAAAAGTCTGTTTGCCCGCGCGAACGGCTTCGGCCCGCGCGGGACTCAGGCTGTGGCGGCGAACGTCGATTACGCCTTCATCGTCACATCGCTGAATCGGGATTTCAACGCGCGCCGGCTGGAACGCTATCTGTCTCAGACGCTGGAGAGCGGCGCAACGCCGGTGATCGTGCTCACAAAGGCCGATCTCTGTGAAAATCCCGCGGAATATATCAGGGAAGCCGAAACCGTCGCGCGCGGCGCGGCGATTCACGTGATTTCCGCGCATACCGGCGCGGGGCTTGAAGAGCTTGCGCCTTACATGAAACCTGGCGTGACGCTGGCGCTGCTGGGCATGTCCGGCGTTGGCAAATCGAGCCTTTTAAACGCGCTGGCCGACGAGGATCTGATGCGCGTGAACGAGACCCGCGCCGTAGACAGCGCGAAGGGCCGCCACACCACGACGCACCGCCAGCTGCTGCGGCTGCCCTGCGGCGCGCTGATCATCGATACGCCCGGCATGAGGGAGTTCGGCGTGTGGGACGCCGAAGCGGGCGTATGCGAGGCGTTCGGGGACATCGAAGCGCTGGCGGCGTCCTGCCGGTTTTCCAACTGCCGCCACGAGCGCGAACCGGGCTGCGCCGTGCGGGCCGCGCTGGAGAACGGAGCGCTGGACGCTGGACGCTTTCGCAGTTACATGGCGCTGCGCGACCAGGCGCGCGCGACGGCCCGTGTGAAGCGACAGCGGGAAGGCAAACGGTGAACGCAGGCCATACGACAGACAGAAACCGCGCGCGGCGTTTGAGCCGAGCGCGGTTTCACGTATTCTTAACTTGACAATTATATCGTGTGGCGATATACTCTAATCACGATATAACGACAGACGATATATCGTGACACGATGGAGGTGAGAAACACCGTGAACAATGAAATGGCCCTGACGGAATCGACCTATTACGTTCTGCTGGCGCTGTATAAGCCGCAGCACGGCTACGGCGTTATGCAGCAGGTGGAGGCGCTGTCGAAGGGGCGCGTGAGGCTGGCGGCGGGCACGCTGTACGGCGCGCTGAACGCCCTGTGCGACAAGGAGTGGATCATCCAGATGCCCATGGAGGACGGCAGCCGCCGCAAGGAATACAGGCTGACGCCGAAGGGCTACGACGTGCTGAAGGGCGAGATCGCGCGGCTGCGGGAACTGGTTGAGAATGGGGAAAGCATTCTGGGAGGGAAAGACAATGGCTGAGAGGAAAACGCTTTACAAGTGGTTCTGGGTTTGGGAGTTTGAAAAGGAAGAGGAATGGCTGAACGAGATGGCCATGAAGGGCTGGGCGCTGGACAGCGTGGGCTTCTGCCGCTACACCTTTGAGAAGTGCGAGCCGGGCGAGTACAATGTGCGCCTCGAGATGCACGGAGCGGATCAGGAGTACATCGACTTTATGAAGGACACCGGCGCGGAGTACGTGGGCCGCATGGTCGCGTGGATTTACTTTCGCAAAAAGGCGACGGATGGCCCGTTCGATTTGTTCTCCGACATCGACTCCCGCATCGAGCATCTGAAGAGGATCAGCTGGGCCCTGAGCTGCGTATGCGGCGGCAATTTGCTCATCGGCTTCACCAATACGATGAACGGCTTCCAGTTCGCGTGGATCAATCTCCTGTGCGCCGCGTTTTTGGCCTATGGCCTGGGCCGCATCCACGGCAAGAAGGAGGCGCTGGAGCGCGAGCGGCGGCTGCGGGAGTAAGAAAAAAGGATGCTGTAAAGGAGGCGCGCCTGTATGCATATTCTGACGGCCATCGGCATAGCGCTCGGCGCCGGCACGATTGTGACGGATCGCTTTATCCATAAAATTCCGAACTGGCTGGCGATCGTATTGTACAGCGCCGCCGTGGCGCTGATTCTTGCGGGTATGATCGCGGCGAGAAACGCAGGTTTAATAAAATAAACTTCCGGGCCCATAAAACGACGAGAGAAAACCGAAAAAACACGCGAATGCCGGCCGGCGGAGCGCACAGCGTTCCGCCGGCTGTAAAATTAACGGAAAATCGGGGAAAAACAGGCGGATCCGGGCGAAAATTAACATAAACCCGGCCATGATGTATTGACATGGAGGCCAAAGAGTGGTTTAATATAAATCGCTTTGTGGTTTAGCATTTGTAAACTCGACGACGGCTTCGGAAAGGGTGAGGCGGCATGGAAATCGGCGAAAAGATCAAACGGCTGCGCCTGCAGCGCGGGCTCACGCAGGAAGAGCTGGCCGACCGGTGCGAGCTCTCGAAAGGCTTCATCTCCCTGCTGGAACGCGACCTCACCAGCCCTTCCATCGCCACGCTGGGCGACGTGCTCGAATGCCTGGGCACGGACCTCGCCGCGTTCTTCACCGAGCACGCCGAGGAAAAGCTGGTGTTCTCCGAAGACGATACCTATATTAAAGAAGACGACGAGGTTCTGAAGGGCACGATCCGATGGCTGGTGCCCACAGCGCAGAAGAACGAGATGGAGCCGATCCTCGTCGAGATGGAATCGAGCGGGGAAACCGAATGGGACAACCCGCATGAGGGCGAGGAATTCGGCTATGTGCTCGCGGGCGCTGTGCAGATCGAACTGGGCGACCGGATCGTGAAGGCCCGCAAAGGCGAGAGCTTCTATTTCAAGACCACCGAGCCGCACAGGCTCGTGAATCCGGGCAAGGCGTCGTGCCGCTTCCTGTGGATCAGCACGCCGCCGTCATTCTGAGAAGACGGAGGGAATCTGCCATGATTGAGGACAGCCGCCTGATTGAGCTCAAGGGCGTTTCGCGCACGTTCGGCGACACGCCGGCCCTGAAAAACATCAATCTCTACATCCGCAAGCGCGAATTCGTGACGCTGCTGGGGCCGTCCGGCTGCGGCAAGACCACCATGCTGCGCATCATCGGCGGCTTCGAGCACGCCGACGAGGGCCAGGTGCTGTTCGAGGGCAGGGACATCGCGAACGTGCCGCCCTACAAGCGCCGCATCAACACGGTATTTCAGAAATACGCGCTGTTTACGCATCTGAACGTTTATGACAACATCGCCTTCGGCCTGAATCTCAGGAAGGTGCCGAAGGACGAGATCGCCCGCCGCGTGGGCCGCATGCTCAAGCTGGTCAAGATGGAAGGCTATTAGAAGCGCGGCGTGGATTCGCTCTCCGGCGGCCAGCA
>JAFZRB010000188.1 GCA_017620115.1 Clostridia bacterium
CAATGCCGAATATAAGGAATAAAGAAATGCAACAGGCGGCGAACAGCATGCCGGGAGATCGGGGAGAGAGATAGCAGCAGACGGATATCGTGATACTGGAGCAGATGATACCGGAAAATCACCCGGAACATCGCGGGCCGGCTCGCAAAGGCGGAGATCATGGCGCAGTGCCCCGACATCAGCCAGAAAACCGTGGAGCGCGCGCTGAAAGAGCTGATGGGCAATCGGAAAATCGTCAAAATCGGCGGCGGCCGCTACACATCCTGCACATGAAACAGGGAGGAAGATCAGCCATGATTACAGGCGAAATCAAAAGCAGAATCAACAGCCTGTGGGAGATTTTCCGGACTGGCGACCTGACCACTCCACTGGACATGTTCTGCAAAAGCAAGACGCGGTATTTGATGCAATTTAACGATTGCCCCCTCAGTGGTGTCGATTAAGGTTTAGGGGCGTCTGTTTTCAGGAAGCGGCTCATTTTTTATAATAACACGTATAGAAATCGGGATTTCGGGAGGATATATACATGTCAAAGATGATTGCCATCATGATAGAAATGGCTGTTTCCGTATTGGTGTTATGGGTTCTGTCCTTTCTCTCGACCCTCCTGCATGAACTTGGGCACGCTTTCGGTTATATGCTTTCGACAGGAGACAGACATTGGCACATACGCGTCGGAACAGGAAAAAAGCTGCTCGAAACGAAGCCTCTGACAGTGAAGATGCTCATTTTTGACGGATGTTTTTACCCCGCTGAAAACAGGATAGACACAAACGCAAAGCTCATTTCAATGCTATCAGGAGGCCCTGTTATATCTCTTGTTCTGGTTATAGTGTTGTTGCTTCTGCGATATGGAAGCGTTTCATTCAACTCCGGGATTATCGCTTCGAGTTCCATAGAATTCTTTATAAACTATGCTTTGTTTTTAAATGTGTTTATTTTGGTTTTGGCCATCATTCCCTCACATTATTTTCATGGAGAAATCAAGGGAATGGAGACTGACGGACTAAAAATACTCAACGCGATAAAAGGCAGAAAGGCGCCTTAACGGTTCATATATTCTATCTTGCCGAGAAATCCCGTAGGTTCATGTGAAGCAGATCTCGAACAAAGAATATGAACAATACCAGCGGTACCGGACCGACAAGCCGTATGGGAAGATGGCTGCGTCGAAAGAGCCGCGGAGATGCCTGATGTGACGCTCGCGACATGCAGTGAGACGCTCACCCGATTGAACAGAATGCGATTATTTCCTCGGGATAGCAGACAAATGTTATAAAAAAGCGTATATGCTCTTGATTATAAGCCGTTTTTATTGTAATATATTGTTGATATAGTAAAAGGCGGAGCGCGGCGTATGTTTGAACAATCCGAAAAATGGAATGCGTATTATCGGGAGCTTGAGCCCGGGAAAAGACGCGCCATGCTCAATGAGCTGTGCGCGTCCGAGCCCGACGACGGCGCGAACGCTTACAGGAAGGCGCTCTTCGAGGCGCGCCATGTGGACGAGAAATCACCCGGGCGCGAAGTGGACAGGATGCTGTTCATGTGCGTCTATTTCCTGCAGCTGTACAAGACGGCGCGGATTTTCAAAAGCAGCGCGGTGAAGGAGATCCTTCAGTCTCTGCGCGAGACGCGCTTCAACATGAGCGCGCAGTACGGCGAGGCCGGCGAGAAGGCCCTGTATTGGGAGATTCGCAACGCCGCAGCGCGCTATCTTTCAACCTGTGCCAGCCCGGGCTATAACCGGGGCCTGTTCGGCCTGACGCCGTCCCGCGATACCGGGCGGCAGGAGCGCATTCTGCGTGATGTCTGGCAGATGTCCGAAGGCCTCTCAAGGCGGACGGGACTGACTGGGGAGCTGGCGCTCTGGAATCAGGCCATACTGGACGCCTACAGTCTGACCGGTGAAGACGCGAGAACGCGGTTTGAAAACACAGGCAGGATGAGGCCGAAGGGCTGAACCCAATCCGCGATTCAATTGATGTGAAGTTTAAGGAAACGGAGGGAGTGCTTTGGGAGAGATCATTCTGACCATGCGCGGCATCGACAAATCCTTCCCCGGCGTGCACGCGCTGGATCACGTGGATTTTGAGGTGCGCAGGGGCGAGGTTCACGCGCTGATGGGTGAAAACGGCGCCGGCAAGTCGACGCTGATGAAGGTGCTGACCGGCATCTACTCCAAGGATTCCGGCTCCATTGTCTACGAGGGAAAAGAGGTCGAGTTTCACAATCCCCGCGAAGCGCAGGCAGCCGGCATCGTCATCGTGCATCAGGAACTGAACATGATGCACCATCTGACCGTCGCGCAGAATATCTTCATCGGCCGCGAATTCATGAAGCACGGACTGATCGACGACCAGAAGATGAACGTCGAAGCGAAGAAGCTGTTCGATCAGCTGGGCATCGACATCAATCCGACAGAAAAAATGGGCAATCTCACCGTCGGCAAGCAGCAGATGTGCGAGATCGCCAAGGCCATATCGCATGAGGCCAAGGTCATCATCTTTGACGAGCCCTCCGCCGCCCTGACCGAAACGGAGATCGAGGAGCTGTTCAAGATCATCCGCGACCTGCGGGCCAAGCAGATGGGCATCGTGTACATCTCCCATCGGATGGACGAGATCAAGGTCATTACCGACCGCGTCACCGTCATGCGCGACGGCGGCTACGTGGGCACGCTGATCACCGCAGACTGCACCAAGGACGACATCATCAATATGATGGTGGGGCGCGTGATCTACGAGGAGCCCAAGACCAAGTCGATGGTCGCGCCGGACGCGCCCGTCGTTTTGAAGGTGGAACACCTGAACGCGGGGAAGCTGGTTCAGGACGTCTCATTCGAGCTCCGCAAGGGCGAGATACTCGGCTTCTCCGGCCTGATGGGCGCGGGCCGCACGGAGACGGCGCGGGCGCTGTTCGGCGCCGATCCCAAGGAATCGGGCGATATCTATGTAAACGGCAAAAAGGTGGACATCCGCAGCCCGGAGGACGCGGTGGCCCTGGGCATCGGCTATCTCTCCGAGGACCGCAAGCGCTACGGCATCGTGGTGGGCAAGACCGTGGCCGAAAACTCCACGATGGCCAGCCTCAAGGATTTCGTGAAGGGGTTGTTCATCGATAAGAAGAAGGAAAACGAGGCCACGCAGCGCTACATCGACCGCCTGAAGACCAAGACCCCCAGCGTCGATCAGCTGGTCGTCAACCTGTCCGGCGGCAACCAGCAGAAGGTGGTCGTGGCCAAATGGCTGGTGAAGAACTGCGACATCCTGATTTTCGACGAGCCGACCCGCGGCATCGACGTCGGCGCGAAGTCGGAGATATACCACCTCATGAATGAGCTGGCGGCGGAGGGCAAGTCGATCATCATGATCTCCTCCGAAATGACCGAGATCCTGCGCATGTCAGACCGGATCGTGGTCATGTGCGAGGGCCGCAAGACCGCCGAGATCGACATCGCGGAAGCGACGCAGGAGAGCATCATGCACGCCGCGACGCTGCGGTAAGGGGAGGAATCTGCATGGAGACGATCAAGAATATCCCGCTCGTGAAAAAGCTGGGCTTCAACAGGATCATACTGATCCTGGTGCTCATTCTGATGTACTTCGTTTTCTCCCTGGGCAGCGGCCGGCTGCTGGGCGCGGGCGATCTGATGAACGCCCTGAACATGGTGGACTACCTGGGCTTCCTGGCGCTCGGCGTGACCTTTGTCATCGCCACAGGCGGCATCGACTTTTCCATCGGCCCGGTGATGGTCTGCGCAGGCCTGATCGCGGGACGGCTGCTGGTCACCTTCGGGTGGCCGCTGTGGCTGGCCCTGATCATGTGCGTGGTGGTCGGCGCCTGCTTCGGCGTCATCAACGGCATCATGGTCTCCTACATGGGCCTGCCGTCGTTCATCTCTTCGATGGCCTCGATGATGCTGGCCAAGGGCGTCGGCAGCGTGTTCACGCACGTGCAGAACTCCAACTGGCCCAAGACCGGCGACCCGAACAGCTGGTATAAGTATTTCGTGTCCTACAACGGCTTCCCAACCGGCCTTGTGTTCCTGCTGGTCGTGGCGATCATCTGCGCCATTATCCTGAACCGCACCAAGATCGGCCGCTACATACTGTGCATCGGCTCCAACCGGGAGGCGGTGCGCCTTTCCGGCGTGGATACCCGCAGGTGGGAGGCGCTGGCCTACATCATCTGCGGCATCCTGGCGGGCATCGCCGCCATCACCTACGTGGGCGTCATCACCCAGGTGCAGCCGGGTCTGGGCGACGAGTTCAACAACAACGCCATCGCCAGCTGCGTCATGGGCGGCACCTCGATGGCCGGCGGCGTGGCCTCCATGGGCGGCACGCTCATCGGCGTCTTCATCATCTCGCTCCTGCGAGTGGGCATTCAGGCCATGGGCTTCAGGCCGGACTACCAGTACATCATCACCGGCGTCATCGTAGCGCTGGCCGTGTTTGCGGACATCCGTTCGAGCGCGCGCAAGAAGTAAGGAGGTCGCACAATGAATACGACTGGCAAAAAGGGCAAGGTTCTGGCGGACAATCCCCTCGTCAGGGCAATCGGCCTGCAGCGGATCGTGGTTGTGCTCGCGGTCGTTCTGCTGGCGGCGTTCTTCAGCGTCATGAGCCCCGCCTTCAGGCAGTATTCCACGTTCGTCAGTATCCTGGACTATTCCTATTACATCAGCTTTATGGCGATCGGCGTCACCTTCTGCCTGATCTCGGGCGGCAACGACCTGTCCGTCGGCACGGGCATGATCTGCTACGCGCTGGCCGGCGGCTATCTGGTGCAGCACATGGGCGCGCCGGTGTGGGTAGGCATGCTGGTGACGATCTGCACCGGCCTGGTGTTCGGCGTGTTGAACGGCGTTATGGTCTCCATCATGAACCTGCCCCCCTTCATCGCCACGCTGTGCACCATGCTGATCACGCGCGGCCTGGGCTCCATCATTACGGGCGGCATGGCCGTGTCCTGGCCCTCCCGCAGCTCCGCGGACGGCTGGTTCCGCAGCCTGTTCAAGATCATCGACAAGGGCAAAATCTATCCCGTCGGCTTCATCCTCGTCATCGCCTCCATCGTCATCATGACGTTTGTGCTGAACAAGACGAAGGTGGGGCGCTATATCATCGCCATCGGCTCCAACAAGGAAGCGGCGCGCCTCTCCGGCGTGAACGTGGTGAAATACCAGATGATGGCCTACATCATCTCAGGCTTCTTTGCGGGCATGGCGGGCATCTCTTACGCGGCCATCTTTTCATCCTCGGTCGCGCCCGGCACCGGCGCGGGCCTGGAGCTGGACGCCATCGGCGGCGCGATCATCGGCGGCACGTCCATGACCGGCGGCCTGGGCAGCGTGACGGGCACGCTGCTGGGCGTGTTCGTGATGTCGCTGCTGAAGACGGGCCTTCCCTACATCGGCCTTCAGGCGAACTGGCAGCAGATCATCACGGGACTTGTGCTGATCGCCGCGATCTACATCGATGTGCTCAAGAACAAGAAGACGGCGTAAGGGAAAACGCTGTGTGTTGACTTAACGGAACTGTGATGTTATAATGATTTTACAGACGGAAGAAGGTCTGAGAAATGATGCGCCGCGATCGCGGCGCAGGAGCAGCGATGGATACCGCGGGGAAGCGGTAGACATAGATTAATTATTTAGGAGGTATCCCCATGAAGAAAGTCTTGGTACTCGTCCTGGCTCTGATGCTGGTATTCAGCGCCACCGCCGCGTTCGCCGCGGACTACGAGATCGTGTCCAAGGGCTTCCAGCATCAGTACTGGCAGGCCGTCCTGAAGGGCTCGGAGCAGAAGGCCGCTGAGCTCGGCGTGACGATCAATTTCGTCGGCCCCGCCAATGAGTCCGCCTACGACGAGCAGCTGTCCCAGCTGAACTCGGCCATCAACGCCGCGCCCAAGGCCATCGGCCTGGCCGCGCTGTCCACCGAGACCTGCCTGGACGCCATCGCCGACGCCCAGAAGAAGGGCATCCCGATCATCGGCTTTGACTCCGGCGTTCCCGGCGCTCCCGAAGGCGCCATCCTGGCCAACGCCGCCACCAACAACTACAACGCCGGCGCGCTGGCGGCCGAGAAGGTCTACGAAGCCATCGCCGACCGCATCGCGGCCGCGAGCGGCTCCGTCCGCATCGGCATCTCCGCGCAGGACGCCGTGTCCGACTCCGTCGTGAGCCGCGGCCTGGGCTTCATCGACAAGATCGGCGAGCTGGCCGCCGCCGATGGCTACACCATCAAGCTGGAAGGCAACGAGCGCTATGTCACCGACGCTCAGGTCGAGTCTGACGACGCCGGCAAGATCATCATCGAGATCCTCGTGCCCTCCCAGGTTACCGCCGAGCTTTCCGCCATCGACTGCCAGAACCTGCTGAACAAGACCGACATCATCGCGCTGTACGGCTCCAACCAGCACTCCGCTGAGGCCATGGTCACCGCCAATGAGAACCTGCAGAAGCTGGGCACCGGCGAAGGCCAGGTCATCGGCGCGGGCTTCGACTCCGGCGCTGTCATCAAGGCCGCCGTCGCGGACGGCACCTTCCTGGGCGCTGTCACGCAGGCTCCCGTGGCCATGGGCGAGGCGCTTGTCGAGCTGCTGGTCGCCGCCTCCAACGGCGAGACCGTTGCCGACGTGGACACCGGCTGCCAGTGGTACACCGCTGAGAACATGGACGATCCGGAGATCGCCCAGAACCTGTACGACTGATCGCGGCACACAGCTGCTTCGATTACGTGAGACAAGGGGCCGCCGCGCCAACGAAAGAAGGCGCGGCAGCCCTTTCTTTTGCGCTCGCCTCGGCTATGAAGCGCTTTGTGAGACGCCCTTTGGCGTTATTTTTGCCGCCCCTTGTGCGTGAGCAAGCTTTGTTGTATAATGCTGTCAGTGAAAAACAGACAAGGAGTGGATAAAGCATGGATATGATTCAAAAATTCGCCTCCCTGGGCATCGTGCCCGTGATCAAGCTGAACGACCCCGCCGACGCGGTGCCGCTGTGCCGGGCGCTGGCGAAGGGCGGGCTTCCGGTGGCGGAGATCACCTTCCGCACCGCCGCGGCTGAGGAATCCATCCGCCGCGTGGCCAAAGAGCTCCCCGACGTGCTGGTGGGCGCGGGCACGGTGCTCACCGTCGAACAGGCCGACAAGGCCATGAACGCCGGCGCGCAGTTCATCGTGACGCCCGGCTTCAACCCCGAAGTCGTGGGCCATTGCGTGGAAAAGGGCTATCCCATCTTCCCCGGCTGCCCCACGACCAGCGACATCGAGCAGGCCATCCGCTTCGGCCTGAAGGTCGTGAAATTCTTCCCCGCGGAGGCCATGGGCGGCGTCGCCACCATCAAGGCCGTGAGCGCGCCTTACGGCGACATGCTGTTCATGCCTACCGGCGGCGTGAACGAGGACAACCTGAACACTTACCTGTCTTTCCCGAAGATCATCGCCTGCGGCGGCAGCTGGATGGCCAAAAGCGACCTCATCGAGGCGGGCGCGTTCGACAAGATCGAGGAGATCACCCGCAGCGCCGTGCGCAAAATGCTGGGCTTCGAGCTGGTTCACGTGGGAATCAACTGCGGAAACGCCGAAGAGGCCAGCGCCGTGGCGAAGAAGTTCAGCGCGCTGTTCGGCTGGCCGGTCAAAGAAGGCAATTCCTCCGATTTCGCCGGGGCGTATATCGAGGCCATGAAAGCGCCCGGCCGCGGCAGGAACGGCCACCTCGCCGTGGCAACCAATTCCGTGGCGCGCGCGATGGCCTATCTCGAGGCGCAGGGCTTCGCGTTCGACGAGAGCAGCCTGAAGCTTAAAAACGGCAAACCCGCCGTGGTGTATCTGGCCGATGAAATCGGCGGTTTCGCCATTCACCTGTTCCAGAAATAAAACCGCCTGTTTTCCCAAATCCGATCAGAGAAAAGAGCCTGAGCGCCGCGTGCGCGCGCGGGCTCTTTTCTGTTTGCGGCCGTTTTATGCGGCCGGCGTCCGCGTGAAAAGCGCGGCCCGTCCATTTACGGCAATCGGGATATTACATAATCAGAACGGTATTAGAACGATTCCGCGCACCGGAAAATGGCAGGCCGGACGGTACAGTTGGGCTGATTCGCAGGTGATTTGATGAAATCCGCTCTCAATAAGCGTCGAATGTAAAAAACATATTGCAACGCGGATGGGCGGGATGTATAATGGGCGTAGAATTGGCCCGGATGGGCGAACAACGCGACAACAAACGACAACTGGGGAGGGCAAGGATTCATGAAACTGGGCGTGAATACGGTTCTTTTCAAGGGCACGGGCGTGAAGAACGCCATGAAGGCCATCAAGGCCGCGGGCTATGACGGCGTGGAGCTGTCCGCAATTCAGGGCATGTGCGAGCACCTGGTGCTCGACGCGTGGGAAACGCAGGCTCCGCTGGTCAAGGCCGCCGCGAAGGAGGCGGGCGTGGAACTGCTCTCGATGGAGGTCGCCTCGCTGGACGAGGAGCGCCTCACCAAGGCGTTCAAGGCCGCGCAGTACCTGGGCGTCCCGGTGGTCAACGTGGGCCCCGGCGGCAAGATGGACGTGGAGGAAGACGTTGTGAAATCCATCGAAACGCTGACCGCCCGCGCGAAGCTGGCCGCGCAGTACGGCGTGAAGCTGTGCTGCAAGGCGCACGTGGGCTGCGCCATCCACGACACGCCCACCACCCTGCGCGCCATGGAGGCCATTCAGCTGGATTCGTTCGGCATCGACATGGATCCCAGCCACATCCACCGCGCGGGCGAGAAGCCCGAGGAAGCGCTGGCCAAGGTCGTCTCGCGCATGGGCCACGTGCACATCCGCGACTGCAAGGGCCCCGGCCCCGCGCCGGGCGCTCCCGCCGACCAGGCCTGCGGCCGCGGCGAGATCAACCTGTACGGCTACTTCAAAGCCCTGGTCGACGCGGGCTACGAGGGCCCCGTGTGCCTGGAGGTCATCGGCCCCGAGCAGACCATGCAGGCCGCGCAGGCCATCGCCAGCGAGAGCTTCGGCTACATGAACGCCATTCTGAAAATGCTGGGCAATCGATAAATGGATTACAGTTGCAACGAACTATAGGGAGGACAATGAACATGGCCAAGAAACCGAATCTTCTGTTCTTCGGCATTGACAGCCTGCGCCGCAACCACATGAGCCACTACGGCTACGGACGGCTCACCACCCCGCACATCACCAAGTACGCCGAGGGCGGCATTACCTTCGACAACTGCTTCTCCGCGCACATCCCCACCACCCCCGGCTATTCCAACATGCTGACCGGCCGCGACTGCTTCGGCACCGACGTGGTGGCGCTGGGCCAGAAGGCCATCATCGACGGCGTGCCGGTGCTGGCCGAGATCCTGCGCGACAACGGCTACAACACCACTTGCGTGGGCTTCCAGGGCAACGCGGGCGGCCGCGGCTACGACACCTACCTCTCCTTCCCCGGCTGGGGCCCCGACCACGACGACGGACGCGCCCACAAGGCCGAAAACCTGAACGCGGTGGCCATTCCCGAGCTGGAGCGCCTGGCGAAGGAGGACAAGCCCTTCATGCTGTTTCTGCGCCACATGGATCCGCACTCGCCCTACCTCGCGCCCGCGCCGTTCGACAACATGTTCTTCCAGGGCGACGCCTTTGATCCCAACGACAAGCGCATGCAGAAGGTGTACGACTTCAAGCCCTTCGGCGACTACATCAAAAGCTGGGTGCCCGAAGGCTGCACCAACCCGGACTACGTCATCGCGCAGTACGACGGCGCCGTGGCCTACATGGACAGCTGCATCCAGCAGATCCTCACCAAGCTGCACGATCTGAACCTCGAGGAGGACACCATCGTCATCTTCGTGTCCGACCACGGCGAGACGCTGTACGACCACGACTGCTACTTCGACCATCACGGCATGTACGATCCCACGCTCGTAGTGCCCTTCGCGGTGGTGTGGAAAAATCACCTTCCCGCGGGCGTCAGGATCAAGGATTATATGCAGCTAAAGGATGTCACGCCCACCCTGCTCGAGATCATGGGCATCAAAGTGGACCTGCCCTCGAAGGCCGCAGCATGATGCCGCTGGTACGGGGCGAGAAGCGC
>JAFZRB010000189.1 GCA_017620115.1 Clostridia bacterium
TTGACGGGCGCGGCGTATTATGATATATTTGTTTCATAAAAACGCGAGGAGGTCGATCGTCTTGTTCTTACGCGATCTGGATCAGCTTGCCTGTGTGTCCTCAAACGTCACGCGCTCCATATCCCCCGAAAACCTGACCGGCGAGCCCGGCCAGGGCGCACGCACGCCGCTGGAGCAGGGCTCCGCGCGCAACGCGGCGCGCGACCTGGGCGACGGCTGGAAGGTGAATCCCTATCTCGTCGTCGCGCCCGGCGAGGACCGGCTGCTGGCCGACATCGCGGGCTGCGGCGCGGTCAAACACTTCTGGCTCACGCCCGGCACGCGCGACTGGCGCAATCTCATCCTGCGCATCTACTGGGACGAAAACCCCGTGCCCTCCGTCGAGTGCCCGGTGGGCGATTTCTTCGCCTGCGGCTGGGGCGAATACGCGCAGATCTCATCGCTGGCTGTGTGCCTGAACCCCGGACGCGCCTTCAACTGCTACTGGACGATGCCCTTCCGCACGCGCTGCCGCGTGACCATCGAAAACCGCACGGGCGACGACGTGGCCGTGTATTACCAGCTCACCTACGAGCTGGGCGAGGTACCGGAGAGCGCCGGCTACTTCCACGCGCAGTTCAACCGCGTCAACCCGCTGCCCTACAGGCAGGACTACACACTGCTGGACGGCGCCGAAGGTTCGGGCCAGTATGTGGGCACCTACATGGCCTGGGGCGTGAACAACACCGGCTGGTGGGGCGAGGGCGAGATCAAATTCTTCATGGACGGCGACGGAGCGTATCCCACCATCTGCGGCACGGGCACGGAGGATTACTTCTGCGGCTCGTATAATTTCGACGTCGGCGGGCAGTACACGGTGTTCACGACGCCCTACAGCGGCCTGGCGCAGGTCATCCGGCCGGACGGCGCGTACCGCTCTCAGACGCGCTTCGGGCTGTATCGCTGGCACATCACCGATCCCATCCGTTTCCGGAAGAGCCTGCGCGTGACCATTCAGGCGCTGGGCTGGCGCTCCGGCGGCCGCTACCTGCCGCTGCAGGACGACATCGCCTCGGTGGCGTACTGGTATCAGGACAGGCCCTGCGCGTCGCGCAAACCCCTGCCCTCGAAGGACGAGCTGGAGATCATATAACGCCTTCCCGCGCTTCCGCGCGGCAATGGAGTTGATATGCCGCCGCTTTCGTGCTACAATGAAGGCGGCGGTTAACAGCGCATCAGGGAAAAAGGAGAAGCGATCATGAAAACTGTCATCCTGGCCGGCGGGTTCGGAACCCGGATCTCCGAGGAATCCCAGTATAAACCCAAGCCGATGCTCGAGATCGGCGAGATGCCGATCCTCTGGCATATCATGAAGGAATACTCCTCCTTCGGCCACAACGAGTTCATCATCTGCGCCGGCTACAAACAGCACGTGATCAAGGAATGGTTCGCCGACTACTTTCTTCACACCAGCGATATCACCTTCGACATGACCAACGGCAACAAGATGATCGTGCATGATTCCGTGCTCGAGCCATGGAAGGTCACCGTCGTGGACACCGGCCTGAACACCATGACGGGCGGCCGGGTGAAGCGCATCCGGAAATACCTGAACGAGGAGCCGTTCTTCCTCACCTACGGCGACGGCGTGTCCAACGTGGATATCAACGCGCTTTTGGCGTTTCACAAAAGCCACGGCAAGTGCGTGACCCTCACCACGGTGAGCATCGCCCAGCAGAAGGGCGTTCTGGACATCGACGAAAACGACACCGTGACCTCCTTCCGCGAGAAGGACGACGAGGACGGCGCCGTGATCAACGGCGGCTACATGGTGTGCAACCCCGGCATTTTCGACTACCTGACCGACGACGCCACCGTGCTCGAAAAAGAGCCCATGCGGGCGCTCGCGGCGGCCGGCGAACTGAAGAGCTTCTACCACAAGGGCTTCTGGCAGTGCATGGACACCAAGCGCGAAAAAGATCTCCTCGAAAGACTGTGGGCGGCGGGCAACGCGCCCTGGAAGGTGTGGAAAGACGAATGAACCTCGATTTCTATCGCGGCAGGCGCGTTCTGGTCACCGGGCACACCGGCTTCAAGGGCTCGTGGATGAGCGTGGTTCTGGCGAACGCCGGGGCGGAGGTCGTCGGCTATTCGAGCTGCTCGAAGACGGAAACCCGCCTGTTCGACCTGTGCGGCGTCAAGGACCAGATCATCCACAATAAAGGCGACGTGCGCGACCTCGATCATCTCATGGCCGTATTCGCAGAATACCGGCCGGAGATCGTCATCCACATGGCCGCGCAGCCCATCGTGCGCGAAAGCTATTTGAATCCCGTGCACACCTACGATACGAACGTCATGGGCACGGTGAACGTGCTGGAATGCGTCCGGCTGAATCCGTGCGTCAGATCCTTTCTGAACGTGACCACCGACAAGGTCTATGAGAATAAGGAGTGGCCCTGGGGCTACCGCGAAAACGAGCCCCTGGACGGCTTCGACCCCTATTCCAATTCCAAATCCTGCTCCGAGCTGGTAACGCACAGCTACAAAAACAGCTTTTTCGCCGACGGACGCGCGGCCATTTCGACGGCCCGCGCGGGCAACGTCATCGGCGGAGGCGATTTCGCGAAGGACCGCATCATCCCGGACTGCGTGCGCGCGGCGCTGAGGCATGAGCCCGTCGTGGTGCGCAATCCCTATTCGACGCGGCCCTTCCAGCACGTGCTGGAGCCCGTGTGCGCCTACCTGATGATCGCCGCGCGGCAGTATGAGGACGGCCGCCTCGCCGGATACTACAACGTCGGCCCGGACGAGGGCGACTGCTTCCGAACGGGCGAGCTCGTCGACGCCTTCATCCGGCGCTGGGGCGAGGGCATGACCTGGATCGACCGCTCAGACGGCGGCCCCCACGAGGCGAACTTCCTGAAGCTCGACTGCTCGCTCATCAAAAGCGCGTTCGGCTGGAAGCCGCGCTGGAACCTGGAGACGGCCATCTCGAAGGTGGTCGAGTGGACGAAATGCTGGCGCGACGGCGGCGACGTGCGCGCCTGCATGGACGGGCAGATCGCCGAGTATCTGAACGGGGGCGGCGCATGAGCGTCGGCGAGCGCATACGCGATCTCCAGCGCGCCATTCAGGCGCCCTACCGGAACGACTGGCGCAACATCAGAAACAAGATCATGCGGAGGTAGATCATGGCAGCGTGGAAGAATGAGGCCGAGGCCAGGGAACAGATCAAATCGCTCGTCGCGGAATACTACCGCGCCTTCAAGGAAAAAAAGGAGCCGTTTCACGAGGGCGACCGGATCAGCTACGCCTCGCGCGTGTTCGACGAAAAGGAGATGCAGGCGTTGACCGACGCCATGCTGGATTTCTGGCTCACCACCGGCCGCTTCGCCGACCGGTTCGAGAAGGAGTTCGCCGCCTGGATCGGCGTGAAATACGCCCATCTGGTCAACAGCGGCTCCTCCGCCAACCTGATCGCCTTCATGGCGCTGACCGCTCCCGAGCTGGGCGCGCGCCAGATCAGGCCGGGCGACGAGGTCATCACCGTGGCCTGCGGCTTTCCCACCACGGTGACGCCCATCCTGAATTACGGCGCGGTTCCGGTGTTCGTCGACGTAACGGTTCCGCAGTACAATATCGACGCGGCGAAGCTCGAAGGCGCGCTGAGCGAAAAGACGAAGGCCGTCATGATCGCGCACACGCTGGGCAATCCGTTCGACCTCCGGGCCGTGAAGGCGTTCTGTGAAAAGCACGGCCTCTGGCTGGTGGAGGACAACTGCGACGCGCTGGGCTCCGAGTATACCATCGGCGGCGAGACGAGGTTCACCGGCGCTTGGGGCGACATCGGCACGTCCTCCTTCTATCCCCCGCACCACATGACCATGGGCGAGGGCGGCTGCGTGTACACGAACGACCCGCTGCTGCACCGGCTGATCCTTTCCTTCCGCGACTGGGGCCGCGACTGCGTGTGCCCCTCGGGGCGCGACAACTTCTGCGGCCACCGCTTCGACGGCCGGCACGGCGAGCTGCCCGCCGGGTACGACCACAAATACGTCTACAGCCATTTCGGCTATAACCTCAAAGCGACCGACATGCAGGCCGCGATCGGCTGCGAACAGCTGAGGAAATTCCCCTCGTTCATCGGGCGGCGGCGGCACAACTGGGACAGGCTTCACGGCATCCTCGAAGCCGCTTCGGACCGGCTGATCCTGCCGGAGCCCGCCGAAAACAGCGCGCCCTCGTGGTTCGGCTTCCTGATCTCCGTGCGGCTGGAGAGCGGCCTCGAGCGCAACCGCGTCACGCGGTACATCGAGGATCACAACATCCAGACCCGCCTGCTCTTCTCCGGCAATCTCATCAGGCATCCCTGCTTCGATCAGATTCGCGGAACGGACGCCTACCGCGTGGCGGGCGATCTCACAGTCACCGATTTCGTGATGAACAGCGCGTTCTGGGTCGGCGTATATCCCGGCATGACGGACGACATGATCGACTATATGGGCCGGGTCATTCTTGAAGCGACCGAACGGCGGGAGGAGAGGCAATGAAAATCAGGCTGGCGGATTATGTCGCGGATTTCCTGGCCGCGCACGGCGTGACGGACGTTTTCAGCGTGGTCGGCGGCGGCGCGATGCACCTGAACGACGCGCTGGGCCATCACGGCGGGCTGCGTGTGACCTACAATCACCACGAGCAGGCGTGCGCCATCGCGGCCGAGGCCTACGCGCGGCTTGAAAACCGGATCGCCGCCGTGTGCGTCACCACCGGCCCCGGCGGCACCAACGCGCTCACGGGCGTGGTGGGCGGCTGGCTGGACTCGATTCCCATGTTCATCATCAGCGGCCAGGTTCGCTACGACACCACGGCGCGCTTCGCCATGAAGGCGGCGGGCGCCGCGGTGCGCGCCATGGGCGATCAGGAATACGACATCGTGAAATCGGTCGCGCCCATGACGAAATTCGCCATGATGATCGAGGAGCCGAAAACCATCCGCTACGCGCTGGAAAGGGCCTGGCACCTGGCGACGACCGGCCGGCCCGGCCCGGTGTGGATCGACATTCCCGTGAACTTCCAGGGCGGCTACATCGAGACGGACGACCTCGCGGGCTACGACCCGGCGGAGGACGACGCGCTGCTGCCGCCGCCCGTGAGCGGGGAAACCGTGCGCGCGGTGCTTTCGAAAATCGCCGCGGCCAAACGCCCCGTGCTCTACGCGGGCTACGGCATCCGCCTCTCCGGCGGCTACGACGCCTTCCGCGCCGCGCTCGAAAATCTGAATATCCCCGTCGTCACCTACTGGAACGCCATCGACCTCATCGAGGACGAACACCCCCTCTACGTGGGCCGCGGCGGCAACATGGGCGACCGGCCCGGCAACTGGGCCGTTCAGAACGCCGACCTGGTGCTGGCCGTGGGCACGCGCATCTCCATCCGCCAGGTGGGCTACAACTGGCAGAGCTGGGCGCGCGCCGCCGAGGTCGTCATGGTCGATATCGACCGGAACGAGCTGAAGAAGCCCACGCTGCACGTGGACATGCCCATATGGGCCGACGCGAAGGATTTCCTGACGAAGCTGAACGCCGCCGCGGATAAAAAGGTGTTTTCCGGCGACGACTGGATCGCGCGCTGCCAGGGCTGGAAGCGCGACTATCCCGTTGTGCTGCCGCGCCACTGGGCGGAAAACGGAAAAACGGCGAACGTCTACGCCTTCGTGCGCTGCCTGTCGGACCGCCTGCCGGAAAACAGCCTCACAGCCGTGTCCAACGGCGCGTGCTGCGTGGTGGGCAGCCAGGCCTTCGTCATCCGGAAGGGCAGCCGCCTGGCCAACAACAGCGCCATCGCCTCCATGGGCTACGGCCTGCCCGCCGCCATCGGCACCTGCATCGGCGGCGGCCGGCGGACGACGGTCTGCCTGGAGGGCGACGGCTCCATCATGATGAACCTGCAGGAGCTTCAAACCATCCTCACCAACCGCCTGCCCATCAAAATTTTCCTCATCAACAACAGCGGCTATCATTCCATCCGCATCACGCAGACCAACCTCTTCGGCCAGCACACCAAAGTGGGCATCGGCCCGGAATCCGGCGACCTTTCCTTCCCCGAATTCCAAAAGATCGCGGAAGCATTCGGCTACCGCTATCTCAGCGCGCGCAGCAACGCCGAAATGAAGGCGGTCGTGGACGAGGCGCTGGCGCTGGAGGGCCCCGTGTTTACGGAAATCTTCACCGACACGGAACAGGTTTGGGAGCCCAAGAGCAGCACGAAGCGCCTGGCGGACGGCACGCTGGTGAGCCCGCCGCTGGAGGACCTGGCCCCCTTCCTGCCGCGCGACGAGCTGAAAAACATCATGCTGATTCCGTTGGTTGAGGAGGAGTGACGCGCCATGGCTGAGCTGACCATACGAAGGGCCGTCGTCAACGGCGCGCTGGGCTCCGTGGGGCTGGCGCTGGTGGACTGCCTGCTCGGAAAGGGCATAGAGACGTGCGCCGTGGTTTATCCGGGCGACGCGCGCATAGCCCTTCTTCCGAAGGAGGCCGCCGCCGTGCCCTGCGACATGCGGGAGATCGCCCGTCTGCCGGAGCTCGTCGGCGGGCCCGTCGACGCCTTCTTCCACCTGGCGTGGATGGGCACCATCGGCCCCGGCCGCGACGACATGTGGCTGCAGACGGAGAACATCCGCTGCGCGCTGGAGGCGGCGAAGGTATCCGCCGCGCTGGGCTGCCGCGTTTTCGTGGGCGTGGGCAGCCAGGCGGAGCATGGCCGCGTCGACGGCCTGGTGCGCCAGGATACGCCCTGCTTCCCCCTCACGGGCTACGGCATGGCGAAGCTGTGCGCGGGCCAGATGACGCGCAGCGTGTGCGGGAGCCTCGGCGTGCGCCACGTGTGGGCGCGTATCCTGAGCGTGTACGGCCCGAACGACAGCCCGCTCTCCGTCACCAGCGTGATCATCGGCAGGCTCCTGAAAGGCGAAAAGCCCGCTCTCACCGCGGGAGAGCAGCTGTGGGACTACCTGTACGCCGCCGACGCCGCGGAAGGGCTTTTCCGCATGGCCGCGTCGGGGCGGGACGGCGCCGTCTACCCCCTGGGCTCGGGCGAAGCGCGGCCGCTGCGCGAATACTTTGAGATGATGCGGGACGCCGTCGATCCCGCCCTGCCTTTGGGCCTGGGCGAGCTTCCCTATGCGCCGAACCAGGTGATGCGCCTGCAGGCCGACATCGAGCCGCTCCGCCGCGACACGGGGTTCGAGCCGAAAACGCGGTTTGAGGACGGCATTGCGGAGACGGTGAAGGGGATCAGAAAACGCATGGCCGAACAATAACGTATACAACTCAAAAGAAAGGCGCACATTCATGAGCTTCAAGGCGAACTACCACACCCACACCCCGCGCTGCAAGCACGCCAGCGGCACGGAGCGCGAATACTGCGAAAAGGCGATTGAAAACGGGTTCTCCCTCGTTGGGTTCAGCGACCACTGCGCGTGGCCGTATGAGGACGGCTTCGTGTCCACCTTCCACATGGATCTGAACCGCCTGCCGGACTACGTGGAGGCGGTGAACGACGTCCGGCGCGAATACGAGGGGCGGCTGGAGATCCACCTCGGCTGGGAGTGCGAAAACTACCCGGCCTACATGGGCTGGCTGGCCGAGACGAAGGCGCAGTACGGCTTCGAATACCTGATCCTCGGCAACCACTTCGACACCACCGACAACGGCGGCCTCTACTTCGGCAGCTGCCGCACGCCGGAGCAGCTGAAACGCTATGTGACGATGTGCGTGGAGGGGCTGGAAACCGGGCTGTTCGCCTATTTCGCCCATCCGGACCTGTTCCTGCGCATGTATCCCCGCTACGACCGCCACGCCCGCGCGGCCAGCCGCGAGCTGTGCCGGGCGGCGAAGGATATGAACATCCCGCTGGAATACAACCTGCTGGGCTTCATCAACTGCCGGGGGCGCGCGGAGGGACTGGGGTATCCGGTTCGCGGTTTCTGGGAGACGGCCGCGGAGGAAGGCGCTGACTGCGTCGTGGGCCTGGACGCGCATTCGCCCGCCCGTTTCGACGAGCGCAGGGAATGGGACGAGGCCTGCGCCTTCCTGGATTCGCTGGGACTGCGCCGGCTGGAGAGGCTGGCGCTGTGAGCGGCCTGACGGTGGCCGCGCTGGCCGACATCCACTCGAACTACATCGCGTTCGGGCGATGCCTCGAGGCCGTTAAGGAGGCCGGCGCGCAGGTCATTCTGTTCCTGGGCGACTGCCTCACCGACTGCGCCTGCCCGCAGGAGACCATGGCGCTGCTGCGCCGCTGCATGAGGGAATATGACTGCCGCTTCGTGCGCGGCAACCGGGAGCAGTATCTCATCGACCACCGCGCCGGAAAGGGCGGCTGGCGGCGCGGCACGGGCGGCGGCTCGCTGCTGTACACCTATAACCGCATGACGGAGGACGACCTCGATTTCCTCGAAGCCATGCCCGCCGTGCGGCGCGAGGTCTTCCCCGGCCTGCCCGCCGTGCTCTGCTGCCACGGCACGCCGGACGACCTGCGCGGCTGGATGGAAACCCGCCCCGACCAGGCGCAGGCCTGGTTGGACGAGGCGGACGCCGGGCTGCTCGTGTGCGCGCACACGCACCGCCCGCGCGTCGACCGGCTCGCGCGCGGCACGATGGTCAACACGGGCAGCGGGGGCGTGCCGACGGAGCCGGGGCTGATCCAGTTCGCGCTGCTGCGCGGCGAGGGCGGCGTCTGGCGGCCGGAGCTGGTCAGCATCCCCTACGACGTGGAGCCGGTCATCGACACGTTCTCGCGCGACGGCTTCCTCGACGAGGCGGGGCTCTGGCCCGTGATGATGATGAAGCAGCTGCGCGAAGGCGGCGAGCAGGCCATCCCCTTCGTGAAACGCGCGCATGAGCTCTGGCGGGGCGAAGGCCCCGTGCCTGAGCGCGCGTGGGAACAGGCCGCGCGGGAAACGGGGATACTGTAACGCAAAAAACGAACCGCTGGCGACAGCCGCCGGCGGTTCGTTTGATGTTTTAAGCGGATTACAGCCTGCAGTTCATCGCCGCCAGCTGATCCTTCACATATTTCTCGATGAAGTCGGCGGCCTCGGCCACGGGCGCCTTCTCCTGCATGGACTTGTCGCGCGCGCTGATCTCGATGGTGCCGTTCTTCAGGCCCTTGGGGCTCACGACCACGCGCACCGGCACGCCCAGCAGATCCGCGTCGGAGAACATGAAGCCCGCGCTCACGGGCCGGTCGTCCCAGATGACCTCGATGCCGCGCTCCTCCAGCGCCTTCGCCAGCGCCTCGCTCTCGGCGATCACCTCGGGCTGGTCGGCGCGCAGCGAGCAGATCTGCACGTGCCACGGCGCGATGGAGATGGGCCAGATGGGGCCGTAATCGTCGTGGCTGACCTCGCACACGGAGGCGATCAGGCGGCCGACGCCGATGCCGTAGCAGCCCATGATGGGGTTCTTCAGGCTGCCGTCGGAATCGACATAGGTCATGTTCATGGACTCGGTGTACTTCTTGCCCAGCTGGAAAATGTTGCCCACCTCGATGCCGCGGGAGATGCGCAGCGCCTTTTTGCCGCACACGGGACACACGCCGCCCTCGACCACCTTGGCCACGTCGGCGTACTCAACCTCGCCGTAGTCGCGCGCGATGTTGAAGCCGGTGTAGTGCGCGTCCGCCTCGTTCGCGCCGGTCGCGAGGCTCTCGATGCCCTTGAGCGAGGCGTCGAACACGATGGTGAATTTGCCCTTGTTCTCGATGGGGCCGATGAAGCCGGCCGCGATGCCAGAATCCTCGGTGATGACGCCGGGATGGATCTCGCATTTGAGGTAATTGCGCAGCTTGGTCTCGTTCACATCCAGGTCGCCGCGGATGAACACCAGCACGAACTTGTCGGTCAGGTTCTCCTGATACACCACGGCCTTGCAGGTCTGCTTCGCGTCGATCTTCAGGAAGGCGCACAGGTCTTCGATGGTCTTCACGCCGGGGGTGGCGACTTTTTTCAGTTCTTCCGCCTCGCCGCTCTCGTTCGTCACGATGCTGGGCGCGGCCTCCATGTTGGCCTTGTAGTCGCATTCGCCGCACAGCACGATGGTGTCCTCGCCGATGTCGGTGAGCAGCATGTATTCATGGGAGATTTTGCCGCCCATCATGCCGGAGTCGGAGCACACGGCCACCACCTGCGGGATGCCGGCGCGGGCGTAGACGCGGTGGTAGGCGTCGTAGAACTGCTGGTAGACGCGCTCGAGGTCTTCCTGCGAGGTGTGGAAGGAGTAGGCGTCCTTCATGGTGAACTCGCGCACGCGGATCAGGCCGCCGCGGCAGCGGGGCTCGTCGCGGAATTTCGTCTGGATCTGGTAGATGGAGAAGGGATACTGCGTGTAGCTGTCGGCGATGTCGCGGGCGTAGTGCACGGCGGCCTCCTCATGCGTCATGCCCAGCACCATCTTGCCGCCGGAGCGGTCGGTGAAGCGCAGCAGCTCGCTGCCGATGCTGTCGTAACGGCCGGATTCCTCCCACAGGCTGGCGGGCATGGCCACCGGGAACAGCACCTCCTGGCAGCCGATGCCGTCCATCTCCTCGCGGATGATGTTCTCCACCTTGTGCGCGATGCGCTTCGTGACCGGCGAGAGCGTGTAAATGCCGTTGCCCACGCCTTTGATATAGCCGCCGCGCATCATCAGCGCCTGGCTGACGATCTGGCAGTCGGCGGGCGTTTCCTTGTATCGCTTCGTAACGAGCTGACTGACCTTCATCATGGAAAATCATTCCTTTCGCTGTTTGTTTCCGGATTATTCTTTCAGGACGCGGCAAAAATAAAACAACTCCGTCCTCCTCACAAGGACGAAGCTGACATTCCGCTCCGCGGTACCACCCTGCTTGGCGGCTGCGCCGCCCGGCTCAAACGCCCGGTAACGGGGGCGACACGGCGCGTTTCCGCGCGGACTCCGGGGTTCGGGTTTCCGCCTGCCTCACGCGCGGTCTTCCAGCCTGCGAACCGCGCTCTCTGCCTTCGGCTTCAACGGATGCTTCCCCATCGCAGTCGTTTGATAAATATTGTAGCCAATCGGGCGGGAGAATGCAAGTTAATGTTTGGTTTCGCGGGGCGACATCATTTTCTTTTCCTGTCACGGAAAACACCTCAGACGCTTCGCTAGGCTATCGCCAGTCTGCTTCGCAGACAGCTTCCCCTCAAGGGGAAGCCAAAACATGGCGCTTGTTCAAGCCTTCTCCTTGAGGAGAAGGTGGATTTTCATAGGAATTGCTTGCAATTCCTATGAAAAGACGAATGAGGTGGCTTTAAACGCTGCATTTGCATAGTAAATGATGACGATCTGTTTGGTTTCGCGAAAAACGCGTCCTGCGGGCGGCGTTTCCCGGGGAACGGGCGTTTGTAAAAATATCGCGCAAAGCGGCGCTTCTCGTTATGATTCGTTTGATATTCCGCGCCGGGGCAGGATTCGGCGCGCGCGCGTCGAACACATAGACCCGTAAAGAACAAACCCATTGCATTCCGAAGGGAGAAAGAGCATGAGATTCGATCTTCTTCACCCGGCCGACCAGCTGGTCATGATCATGAACCGCATCTATCAGTACGGCATGACCACCACCTCCGGCGGCAACCTGTCCATCCGCGACGCCAACGGCGACATCTGGATCACGCCCTCCGGCATCGACAA
>JAFZRB010000190.1 GCA_017620115.1 Clostridia bacterium
ATGGCGGCAACAATTCCGTGAATCGGCGGAAAATCGCCAATTTGCGTATTGATTTTCGGCGCTCTTTGTGTTAATATTATACGCGCAAAGAGCGGGTTCATCTCGCCTTTTTCGGGCCGGACGGCGCATCCCGCCCGAAGCGCGTTCCAACAACGGTTCCCGAACAACGATTGCAAGGAGGTTTTTCGCATGACCAAGAAGATTCTCTGCATGATCCTGTGCTGCATGCTGGCCTTCGGCGGCATCGCCCTGGCCTATGAAGGCGCCGCTCCCGTTACCGAGGAGACCAAGACCTTCTCCATCCTGACCACCAACTCCGGCTCCAAGTACTACGACTGGGACAACATGGTGTGGTGGCACAAGGTGCTGGAGAACGCCAACATCGAGCTGGACATGGAGCTGATTGACAACTCGGCTTACAGCGACGTGGTTCGCCCGCGCCTGGCCGCCGGCGTCGACCTGCCCGACATCGTCCGCCTGCCCGGTTCCGACGACGACATGTCCTACGCCAATTCCGGCCTGTTCCTCGACCTGGCCGAGTATTATGACACCCTGGGCTACAACATCAAGAATCACTTTGAGATGTTCCCGACCCTGAAGGGCTCCCTGACCACGCCGGACGGCGGCATGTATTATGTGCCCACGCTGACCCCCGCCGAGGCCAACATGCGCCTGGTGATGGTCAACCGCGGCTTCCTGGATCAGCTGGGCATGAAGCCCGAGGACATCACCACCCTGGATGAGTTCACCGAATACGCCCGCAAGGTCAAGGAAGCCGACCTGAACGGCAACGGCGACGCCGAGGACGAGGTGCCCATCTTCATCCGCTCCGGCATGATCGGCCTGTTCCGCATGTACTTCGGCATCGACGCCGAGGGCTGGTACATGAACGAGGGCGGCACGGTCATCTGCACCGCCATCGACGACCGCTATAAGGACTTCCTCACCTGGGCGCACGACGCCTATGCCGACGGCCTGATCTACAATGAGTTCGCCTCCGCCAACTACGACACCCAGGCGGCGCTCTATTCCACCAACCAGACCGGCGCCATCATCCACTTCATCTCCAACTGCACCGACTACTCCCAGGACATCAACCCCGACTGGAGATTCAACGTGGACGAGCCCATCATGGTGCCCCTGGCCATCTCCGGCCCGAACAGCGATAAGGTCTGCTGGGGCCGCAACGTATACAGCGGCGGCGGCTTCGGCATCACCAGCTTCTGCGACGATCCGGAAACCTGCTTCGCCTTCCTGGACTACCTGTTCAGCGAAGAGGTGGGCGTGCTCACCTGGTACGGCATCGAGGGCGTGGACTACAACATCGTGAACGGCGACTATGAGTTCACCGACGTGTATTACGCCAACAAGGACAACTACCTGACCGTCATGGGCTACAACTGCATGGCGCTGCCGAACGCCTATCAGCTCTACGGCAGCAAGCAGTGCAACCAGGTGCGCGCGGCCATCGACGAGTTCTCCAAGTACGTTGTGAACCCCTCCATCGGCTATTCCTACAAGTACGAGGATGAGAACGAAATCATCAACGCCTACAGCGCCGACCTGAACACCTATTTCAGCGAGCAGCAGACCGCCTTCATCATGGGCACCCGCTCCCTGGACGAGTGGGACGACTATGTCGCCACCGTCAAGTCCATGGGCGTCGACCAGATGATCGCCGTGAACCAGGCCGCCGTGGATCGCGCGGCCCAGTAAACCGACGCATCGGGTAACCCCGCGCCGCGGGCGGGCTTCCGGCCCGCCCGCGGCCTTTCCATTTCGCGCCCCCGGCCGGGGCGAAGACAAGGGGGAATCGCTGTGACGACGGCGAGCTCATCGGGCAAGAAAACCTGGCAGGCCCGGGCGGTCAAGGCGCTGAAGCGCGACAAATACCTGCTGCTCATGTTCCTGCCCATCATGGCCTACTACATCATCTTCCATTATATCCCCATGACCGGCGCGATCATCGCCTTCAAGAAGGTCCAGCCGGGCCACGGCATCTACGCGGGCCAGTGGGTGGGCCTCAAATGGTTCATCCAGTTCTTCAGCTCGCCCTTCGCGGCGCGCACCATCCGGAACACGGTGTTCATTTCGCTCTATTCCATCCTCTTCGGCTTTCCGCTGCCCATCCTGTTCGCGGTCTGCATCATGCAGATCGATTCCGGCAAATTCCGGCGCATCGTGCAGACGGTCAGCTACCTGCCCCACTTCATCTCCACCGTGGTGCTTGTGGGCATGATCACCAACATGTTCAGCATCAACCACGGCATTGTCAACGACCTGATCGCCGCGATGGGCGGCGAGCGCATCAACTTCCTGATCAATCCGCGATGGTTCAGGACGCTGTATGTGGGCTCGGGCGTGTGGCAGAGCTTCGGCTTCAACTCGATCATCTACATCGCGGCCATCACGGGCATCGATCCCACCCTCTATGAAGCGGGCAAGATCGACGGCATCACCAAATTCAAGGAAGTCGTCTACATCACGATTCCCATGATCTCGCAGACCATCGTCATGCTGTTCATCATGCAGCTGGGCCGCATCATGAGCGTTGGCTTTGAAAAGGTCTTCCTGATGTATTCCACGGCGGTCTATGAGACGGCGGACGTGATTTCAACCTATGTCTATCGCAAGGGCATCGAATCCAACAACTACTCGTTCGGCGCGGCCGTGGGCCTGTTCAACTCCGTGATCAATTTCGCCTTCGTCTTTGTGGCCAACCAGATCAGCCGCAGGCTGACCGACAGCAGCCTGTGGTGAGAGGAGGCGACAGAATATGAAAAAAAAGCAAAGCGCGCTGAACGGCGGCAGCGACCGCGCGTTCATGACGGCGGTCTATGTCATCGCCATATTCGCCTTTATTGTCACGCTGTACCCCTTCCTGTACGTGGTCGCGGTTTCCTTCAGCGGCTCGCAGGCGGTATATCAGGGCAGGGTTTTCCTCTGGCCCGTCGAACCGACGCTGGCCGGCTACCGGCAGGTGGCGAAGCAGCAGGGCCTCTGGACGGCCTACGGCAACACCATCTTCTACACCGTGGTCGGCACGTTCTTCAACATCATCGCCACCACCATCGCGGCTTACCCGCTTTCCCGCCGCACGTTCTGCCTGCGCCGGTTCTTCAACTTCTTCATCGCCTTCACCATGTATTTCTCCGGCGGCCTGATCCCCAGCTACCTGCTCACCACCAGCCTGGGGCTGTATAACTCCCGCTGGGTCATGATCATCCCCGGCCTTTTGTCCACCTACAACGTCATGGTGTGCCGCAGCGCGTTCGCCGCCATTCCGGACGAGGTGATCGAGAGCGCCATGATCGACGGCTCCAACGACTGGCAGACCTTCGGGCGCATCGCCATACGGCTCATCACCCCCACGCTGGCCGTGCTCACGCTGTATTACGCCGTGGGCCACTGGAACAACTTCTTTACGGCGCTGCTCTATTTCAGCAAGGAGGAGCTCATGCCCGTGCAGGTGCTTCTGCGCCGCGTTCTGATCCAGGCCACCGACGAACTGACGGGCGGCATTTCCGGCGCGGGAGACAAGGCCGCGGTATCCGTCCAGATCCGCTATGTGACGATCGTCATCGCCACGCTGCCTATACTGGCCATCTATCCGCTCCTGCAGCGCTACTTCGTGAAGGGCGTCATGCTGGGCGCGGTCAAGGGATAGCTTTCATCTTTGACGACAGGAGGAAATCAACATGTCTTTAAATCCACAGGTCAGGATGCTTCATCTGATGAAGGACGTAAAGCCGTCCATGCGCAGGGCGGCGAACGAGGATTTCGCCGCGTGGCAGGCAAAAGCCCGCGCGCGCCTGAACGAGCTGCTGGGGCTGCCGCTCGAGAGCACCGAGCCCAATTTCCGCGTCGAATGGACGCACGACAACCCGGACTGCACCGAAACGCGCTTCCTGTTTGAGAGCGAGCCCGAGGTGACTGTGATCGGTCACCTGCTGCTGCCCAAAAACGCGCCGCAGGGCAAGCTGCCGCTCGTCATCTGCCTGCAGGGGCACTCCAAGGGCGTCCATATCTCGCTGGGCCGCCCCATCTACGAAGGCGACGAGGTCACCATCAACGGCGGCGACCGCGACTTCGCGCGGCAGATCGTCGCCCGCGGCCAGGCGGCGCTGGCGCTGGAGCAGCGCGGCTTCGGCGAGCGCGGCGGCACCGAGAAAGGCCCGGCCTGCTACCAGCCCGCCGTTCAGGCCCTGCTGATGGGCAAAACGCTCATCGGCCAGCGCTGCTGGGACATCTCCCGCGCCATCGACGTGGTCGGCGAGCAGTTCCCGCGGCTGGACATGAGCCGCATCGCCATCATGGGCAATTCCGGCGGCGGAACGGCTACCATCTACGCCGCTGCGCTGGATGAGCGCATCGGCGCGGCCATGCCCTCCTGCGCGTTCTGCGGGTATCTGCC
>JAFZRB010000191.1 GCA_017620115.1 Clostridia bacterium
AAGGTCACCTTCCCGGGCTCCATGGTCGGCAACGAGTACGGCGGCTTTCCCGCCTACATCCCCGATATGACCTGGGAGATGCTCAAGGACTATCACAACAGATATTATCATCCCTCCAACTGCGCGGCGTATCTGTACGGCAGCTTCGAGGATTATACCGCCTTCGTAAAGCTGCTCGACGAAGCCTTCTCGCCCTATGAGAAGCAGGAGTTCACCCGCAGCGACGCGGATTATACGCCGCTGACCGAGCCGGTCGAGGTGAGCTTCCCCTTCCCGGTCGAGGCTGGCTCCGACGCGGCGTACGGAGCCACCGCGTATTACAGCATGATCTGCCCCGGCGCGGACGGCGATGAGGAGATGCTGCTGAACACCCTGACCGACGTGCTGGTGGAGACGGCTTCGCCCCTCTCGCAGAAGCTGCTCGAGGTGCTGCCCTACGGCAGCTTCTCCTGCTACATCGAAGAGGCCGGCCCCGAACCCGCGCTGATGTTCATCATGGACGACATCAACGCCGAGGACGCGCCGCTGTTCCGCGACACCGTGAACGAGGTGCTGAGGGACGTGGCCGAGAACGGCTTCACGCAGGAACTGGTCGACGCGTGCATGTCTTCTCTGGCGCTGAGCACCCGCCTGATGCGCGAGGACAGCAGCGTGGGCGTTCAGACCATCATTCCGCAGCTGGCCTACACCTACGACACCAGCGGCAACCCCTGGAGCTACATTGATTACGTCGAAGCCCTGGGCCGCATGGACGAGTGGAACCAGCAGGGCCTGTACGCCAAGGTCGTTTCCGACTGGCTGCTGAACGATCCTGTGACCGCGCTCACGACGACTTATATGGAACCCGGCCTGAAGAAAGCCAACGACGCGGCCGAGGCTGACCGTCTGGCGGCGGTCAAGGCGGCCATGACAGAGGATGAGATCAAGGCCATCGTCGAGCAGTCCTCTGATTTTGACGCATCGAGCGACGCCGCGGAATATGTGGCCCAGCTGCAGGCCGTGACGGTCGAATCCCTGCCCGAAGAAGTGATCGAATACGATGTGAGCGACGAGACCGACGACGCGGGCGTTCGCCACATCGACGCCATCGCGGGCGTCGAGGGCATCGGCGCGGCGAACATCTTCCTGGACGCCTCCGGGCTCCCGCAGGAGGATATCCACTGGTTCAAGCTGTACACCGACCTGCTGGGCGACCTGGACACCGCCTGGCATACCCGCGGCGAGCTGGCCGAGCTGAGCAGCCGCTACCTCTACGACGGCAAGATCCGGCTGTCGCTGCTGGGCGCCGGCGACGACTATCGTCCCTGCCTGCGCATGACCTGGAAGGCGACCGACGACGATCTGGCCACGGGCTACGACCTGATGCGCGAGATGATGTATGACTCCAAGGTTGAGGATACGGACCGCGTGAAGGAAATCGTGACGACCCTCAAGAACGGCCTCAAGAACAGCATCACCTCGAACCCCTATTCGGTGCAGCTGTATCGCGCGCTGGGCGTGTCCTCGAAGCTCTACCGCTACTACAGCTACATCAATTACATCGAGTACTATGAGTTCCTCACGCAGGTCGAGGAGGCGCTGGACGCCGCGCCCGAAATCGTGACCGCCAAGCTGCAGGGCATTCAGGATTACTTCAACAACAGCCAGAACGCCGTGGCGCTGTTCGCCGGCAACGAGGAGAGCATCGCGCTGAACCGCACGCTGGCCGACGAGTTCCTGAGCCATCTGGACAAGCGGGACATCGAAACCGTCGAATACGACCTGCCCGCGGCCGCCGCTTCCGAAGCGCTGGTCATCGACAGCGCCGTGCAGTTCAACGGCGTGGTGGCCGACTTTGAATCGCTGGGCCTGGAGGCTTACGAGGGCGGCATGGACGCGCTGACCGCGCTCGTGAGCGATACCTTCCTGTATCCGCTGCTGCGCGACCAGTACGGCGCCTACGGCGTGCTCCACGGCGCGCTGGCCGATGGCGGCGTGTATCTGATTTCCTACCGCGACCCGAATGTGGTTGAGACCTTCGGCGTGTACGCTCAGCTGAAGGATCTGGTGGCCGATCTCCATGTGGATCAGGAGACGCTGGATGGCTACATCCTCTCCGCTTATTCCAGCTACGCCATGTCCGAGGGCGCGCTGAGCGGCGCGCTGAGCGCTGCGCTTGACACGCTGGATCCGATAAGCGGCGTCGACGCCGTGGAGTGCATGCAGGCGCTCAAGGCCATGACGCCCGAGAAGGTGCAGGAATACGCCGGCCTTTACGAGAAGCTGATGGAGAACGGCGTTGTGTTCACCGCGGGCGCCGCGTCCGCCATCGAGGCCAACGCCGATCTGTACGATGTGGTGCTCAATCCCTTCGACGCTCAGGATCTCACGCAGGTCGAGTTTGCCGACGTGCCGGAGGATCACGAGCAGTACGAAGCGGTGCGCTTCGTCTTCGAGAACGGCATGATGGCCCCGAAGGCCGAAGACGCCTTCGGCGTGGACGATCCCGCCACTGCGGGCGATCTGTACACCGCGCTGTACGTGCTGGTGGGCGGCGATCTGAACCCGGAGGACGCCGTGGCGTTCTTCGCGGGCTACGGCCTGGCTCCCGCGGATATCGACATCGACTCCGAAATCACCGAAGCCGACGCCGTGAGCGTGATGAGCGCGCTGGCGCAGCTGATGGGCCTGGAGTGGAATGCCGAGGCCGCCGAAGAAGCCGTCACGCGCGGCGACCTGGCCGTGCTGACGAGCCAGTATCTCGCGGATCTGAACGGCTGATTCATAAAGGACAGGGAGCCTTCTCCGAAAGGGGAGGGCTCCTCTTTTGCGAGGCGGGCGCGCTCGTGCGACGACGGCGCCTGATGCGCCGCCGCGAAAGCCGGCGGATGAGGCGGGAAGGATTATTTTCATATAATGCACATTTTTTTACATAACCGTTGACAAGCCCGGAGGGGTATGTTAATATACTGATATGATTATAGGCTGAAAGATGGGTGTAACTGTCTTTCGCCGAATAATGAATTAAAGGGAGGCAAACACATGAAAAAGATTCTGGCCATCGCCCTGACCCTGTGCCTGCTGATGGCGGCAACCCCGGCGTTCGCCGCGCTTGACCTGCTGAGCGGTGCGGACACTTACCCGATCACGACCGACAAGACGATCGTCTTCTACGACGAAGGGCACACCAATCCCCATGAGAAGTATAAGGACTGGACTGAATCCCCGTTCCACACCGGCCTGATCGAAATGACAGGCATTAACATCGAATGGATGTATCCCACCTCCGGTTCCAGTGGCGGCACCTTCACCAACGCCCTGCTGGCCGACCCAACCAACCTGCCGGACATCATGGGCGTCGCCTGGATGGATAGCGCCTCCATGTATCTGGAGGACGGCATCATCTGGGATCTGACCGACTATATGGAAGAGTATGCGCCCGCGTATTACAAGTTCCTGAAGGATCATCCGGTCTATGACAAGGCGATGAAGACCGACGACGGCCAGTATTACGCGTTCGGATTCTTCCGCGAGGACGGCGGCTGGAACGACACCTACCGCGGCCCGGTGGTCCGCACCGACTGGCTGGAGGAGTGCGGCCTGGAGATCCCCAAGACCATCTCCGAGTTTGAGAACGTGATCCGCGTGTTCAACGAAAAGTACGGCGCGAAGTTCTCCTTCTCCTGGAGCCGCTTCAGCGGCGGCGCGCTGGAAGGCGCGTTCGGCGCCTACGCCACCTCCTCCGCCACCTGGTTCGTGAAGGACGGCAAGGTCGGCCTGGGCAACGCGCAGCCCGAATACCGCGACTACATGGCTTGGCTGGCCGGCCTGTACAAGGACGGCCTGTTCGATCAGGACAACTTCTCGCTGGACGACACCTCCATCAAGGCCAAGGTGCACAACGACGAGGTGGGCATCTCCATGACCTCCATGGGCCAGATGAACAACTGGAACAAGGAGCGCGCGGCCGACGGCAAGGATCCCGTGTGGGTTGGCATCCCCTATCCGACGGCTGACGATGGCAGCATCTCCTGCGTGTTCGGTGGCCCCGGTGTCGGCTCCAATACGTATGTCATCACCACCTGCGCCGATGAAGAGACCATGAAGCTCTGCATGCAGCTGCTCGACTACGCCTACACCGCGGAGGGCCATCTCTACTGGAACTTCGGCAAGGAAGGCGTTTCCTGGGAGTATGACGAGAACGGCGAAGTTCAGCTGACTCCCCTGGTCACCGAAGACCCCGACACCGACCCCATCGTGAAGTATGGCGGCCAGACCTGGTCCGGCGCCGGCATTCAGGCCACCAAGCTGCTCTACATGAAGAATTCTCAGGCCGCCGTCGAGGCCAACGACACCTGGTTCTACAGCGTGCCGGTGGAAGTGTCCTCCGGTTGGAAGTGGCCGAGCGGCACCACCTTCACGGTTGAGGAGTCCGACGAGCTGAGCCTGATCAACACCAGCAATATCGGCACCTATTGCACCGAGTCCTTCGCCAACTTCGTGACCGGCGTGCAGGACATCAACGACGACGCCACCTGGGAAGCCTACCTGGCCGCCTTCGACGGCTACAAGCTGCCCCGCGTGCTCGAGATCCGTCAGGCCTGCTACGAGCGCTATCTGGCCCGCTAAAACACTCGCGCCAGCAGAGAGGATGATCCGTTTTTCCGCGACGCACACGAAAACCGATCGCCGACGCTGGATCTGAACCCGGAACGGGGACATGTGCGAGCATGTCCCCGTTTTTTCATTCGCACGGCGCTCTCTCATTTTCATTGCAAAGGTGGCTATGCGCATGGTCGCAAGAAGCGGAGCAAAAAAGAAACCGCTGGGACAGATCATTTCCCGCGATTTCAAGATGAACAAATACAAATATCTGATGATCATCCCGGTACTGGTGTATCTGGCGCTGTTTGCCTACAAGCCCATGTACGGCCTGGTGATCGCCTTCAAGAACTACAAGCCCACCCGCGGCATTGAGAGGAGCGCCTGGGTCGGGTTCCTGTGGTTTGAGACCTTCTTCAAGGACATCTACTTCTGGCGGCTGCTGCGCAACACGTTCATGCTGAGCGCGCTGTCCATCATCTTCGGTTTCCCGGCTCCCATTCTGCTGGCGCTGATGATCAACGAGGTTCAGAACACCAAGTTCAAGCGCACCGTGCAGACCATCACCTACATGCCGTATTTCATCTCGCTGGTGGTCACCTGCTCCATCATCAAGATATACTGCCAGCAGAACGGCCTGTTCTCGCAGATCGCCGAGTTCTTCGGCGGCCAGCGGCAGAACTTCATGATCAATCCCGCCGCCTTCCGCCCGATCTACGTCATCTCGGGCATCTGGCAGAACATCGGCTGGAACTCCATCATCTATCTGGCGGCGCTGTCCGGCATCGACCAGGAGCAGTACGAGGCCGCGCGCATCGACGGCGCGAACCGCTTTCAGCAGATACTGCACGTCACCATCCCGGGCATACTGCCCACCATCATGGTGCTGTTCGTGCTGCGCATGGGCTCGATCCTGAACGTCGGCTATGAAAAGGTTCTGCTGCTCTACACCAGCAACACCTACGAGGTGGCGGACGTGTTCTCCACATACACCTACCGCATGGGCCTGGAAAACCAGCAGTATTCGCTGTCCACGGCCGTCGGCCTGTTCAACACGCTGGTCAACATCGTGTTCCTTCTGCTGACCAACTGGCTGAGCAGAAAGACGACCGAGAGCGGCCTGTTCTGATGGAGGTGTGACCATGAGCAAAGAAAAAGCGGTATCCAACAAGCTGATCGGCCGCACCATGGGCGACAGGGTCTTCGATTTCGTCAACGCCTTTATCCTGATTCTGTTGTGCTTCGTGACGCTGTATCCCATGTATTTCGTCATCTGCGCGTCGTTCACGGAGAACACCTATCTGGTGACGCATCCCGGCGCGGTATTCTGGCCGGTGGGATTCACGACCGGCTCCTACAAGCTGGCCTTCACGCACCCGCTGCTGGTGAGCGGTTATAAGAACATACTGATCGTGCTGGGCATTTCGCTGCCCATCAACATCTTCCTCACGCTGTGCTGCGGCTATTTCCTGTCCTGCAAGGGTGTGCTGCTGAAAAAGCCGGTGCTGTTCATCATCATGTTCACCATGTTCTTCTCCGGCGGCATGATCCCCGCCTACCTGAACGTGCGCTCGCTGGGGCTTTACAACACGCTGTGGGCGCTGATCCTGCCCGGTGCGATGAGCATCTACAACAGCATTATCTGCCGCACGGCCATCGAGGCGGTGCCGGACAGCCTGTCAGAATCGGCTTATCTGGACGGCGCGAACGATCTGGTCATCGTGTTCCGCATCGTTCTGCCGCTGATCATGCCCACCATCGCCGTGCTGCTGCTGTATTACGGCGTGGGCCACTGGAATTCCTGGTTCGCGGCGTCCATCTACCTCACGGACAACACCAAGCTGCCGATCCAGAACGTGCTGCGAGCCGTGCTGATCGCCAACTCGAACGTACTGAACTCCGCCGCGGCCGAAGACGACCGGGTGAACGAGTTCGCCGAGTCCATCAAATACGCCGCCATCGTGCTGACCACCGTGCCCGTGCTGTGCATCTACCCCTTCCTGCAGAAGTACTTCGTGAAGGGCGTCATGATCGGCGCGGTCAAGGGCTGAGAAAGCCCGATCCGACAGTTCCCGGGATGCGGCGCATTTATCCGCTTGACGCCAAAGTGTGTTTCTGAATCCTGTCAGATGCGGTTTCGAGTGGATTTGCGAACCGGCATGAGCTCTCCGGGCAGGAGGAATGTCGATGAAAATCTGCGTATCCACGCAGGGAAAGTGGAAGATTTCGCCCTATCTCAACATGCAGTTCATGGAGCCGCTCAGCGCTACGGATTCTTCCGTGGACGCCGGCTGGGATTACCTGCGCGGCTGCTGGCGAGAAGACCTGATCGAAACCGTGCGCTCGCTCGCCCCCGGCATGGTGCGGTGGGGCGGTTGTTTCGCCTCGTACTATCACTGGCGGGAAGCCGTGGGCCCTCTGTCGGAACGCAAGGCGATGCTGAACCTGTGCTGGGATGGAATCTATTCCAACGCCGTTGGCACACGGGAGGTGGTCGATTTCTGCCGCCTGGTCGGCGCGGAGCCCCTGATGGTGCTCAACATGGAATCGGACGGGCGCATGAAATGGGCCTATCCCCGACCGGGAGAAAACCGCTTTGGCACGGCCGAGGAGGCGGCCGCCTGGATCCGCTACTGCAACGATCCGGATGACGCGCTGCGTAACAGTCATGACCCGCGCGGGCCCTACAACGTGCGCTGGTGGCAGATCGGCAACGAGACATCCTATGACCCGAACGGATACGCGCTCGACCAGGCCTGCGAGACGACGCGGCGATTTGCGCAGGCGGCGCGTCAGGCTGATCCCGGCGTCCGGCTGATTGCCTGGGGCGACAGCGGATGGGCGGAGAAAATGAGCGAGGCCACGGGCGACATGGTGAGCCACATCGCCTTCCACTGCCACTACGGTTCCGCCCTGCCCCGCTCGCCGCTGTCCGATGCGGAATACCGCAGGGATCCCGCCAGAACCTGGGAGCATCTCATGACCGCGCCCGCCATACTGGACGCCAAAATTCAGGAAATGCGCTCGCAGGTTCAACCGTTCGGCAAGCGCCTGGCTATGACGGAGGGACACTTCGCCCTGCGGGGACGCAATCGCTGCGACGTGCTCTCCTCCTGGATGGCCGGCGCAGCCTACGCCCGGAACCACAACGTCATCCTGCGCCACAGCGACATCCTGGACATCGCGACCATGGCGGATTTCTTCGGCAACCGCTGGCAGGTAAACGCGATTCTGATTCCCACGCCTCACGGGGTATCGGGGCCTTATCTCCAGCCCGTCGGGCATGTCATGCGGCTGTTCGGGGCATACTGCGGCGATTCCATTGCCGACCTGAAAAATGAATCGCCGGCGGACGCCGTCGCCAGCGTGAAGGGCCGCAAGGCGTTCCTCCATCTGGTCAATCCCCGTATGGACGCCGCCCTGCCGCTGGAAATCGAACTTGACGGCGGGGCGATCCGGCGCATGACCATTCACGAAATTGCGCCGGAAGACCCCGCCCTGGAAATCACGCCCCAGAACCCGGACTGCTTCGACGCCGCGACGCGCGAAGCTGAAAACCACCGCTATCGGCTGCCGCCCGCCGCCGTCTCCGTGCTGGAGATTGATTTTTAGCGGATGATCAGAGGCCGTGAAGGCGCGTTCCGGCGCTTGACAAAGAAAAACGGAAGCTCCATGACGCAGCCGTCAGATACTGCGTCCATCATCATAAGCACGGCTGACGGACATCGCGATGCCAAAGCGCATATGGGGGCGCATCAGGTGCGCCCGTTCCGTAAAGAGATACTGCACGGCCGGTCTCTTCATCCATTCAGAAAAATGCTGACGATCTTCTGATTGATCGCGTCGGACAGTTCATGATTGAGCCCATGCCCGGCATGGTCGTAAAACACGGCGTTCATATGGTGCCGCAGCAATATGTCCTTGCCTCCAAGCTTTTCAAACGGGTCTTCGTTCCCCAGGAGATAAGCGATTTTATCGCGAATCTGATCAACCTCCCTGGCGCTGAACGCGTTCACCTTATGGTATCCCATAGCCATGTTGTTAAAGCCTTTCAGCAGCGCCTTGTAATGGGCCATGATATCCTGGTTTTCCGTAAACACGGCGTAATGATCCCCGGACAGCTTCCGAATCAGCCTGTAAACATTTTTATCGGTGGGGAACAGAGCCTCGGGCAGAAAGATTTTCATCATGGCTTTCATGGAATTCTTTTTCCCGCCCACCGGGACGGTGCCGGAAACGCTGATTCCCCGGATGACTTTTTCCGGACGCTTCAGCGCATAGGCCTGCACCAGATACCCGCCGTGGGAAACGCCCGCGAAAAACGCCCGGCTAATCCCGAGGCCGTCCAGTATCCCGTCGATCCACCGAATGTCATCGAACTCTTTGTTGTAGTTTCTGTTCGGAACGCTTTTCCCGGGACCGCCCAGGGTATCGACGGCGTACAGCCGGAAATGCCGGCTCAGTTCCGGCGCGTTATAGATCCACATAAGCGCCGAATCATCGCCGACGCCGTGAAAGAGAACGAGGGGCGGTGCTTCTTCCTGTCCGCATTCAATGACATGCGTGGTTCCATACATGGTTTCGATGTCTCTTTCCTTCCATTCGCATGCCCAGGAAGACAAAAGCCGGTCGTAGGTCTCAAGGATCATCCGCCCGCTTCTTTGGCTTCTGTATTTTTTCACGATCATTCAGCCTCCGTTTTCAAAAAGCACCTGTCGTAGAACGCCCTCAGCGCGTTCGCCATTCTGTCCAGATCCCCCGTGAAATAGCCGAGCGTCACGATTCCATGGTACTCCCCGGCCAGCTTTTCCGCGTCTTCTTCTCCGATTTCCCCGCGCGCGGCGAGCATGTCGAACACCTTTGTCTCATGCGTGATCGGATCGGAAAAAAGTATCCTTTGCCATGACGCTTCAGCCTCCGCGTCGTGAAAGCGTTCGCTCTCCAGCATACGGAGCAGCGGGTCGATTTTCTCGTGACGCAGGTAGCCCGTCACGAAAAGGACCCCCGCCTGTACGAACGGCTCGCGTTCCACTTTCTCTGTCTGGCCAAGGACGCGCAGGAATTCATCCCTGGATTTTTCCGTCTGGGCGTTCGCCTGCCGGATCATGTCCTGAAACAGCGCCTGTTTGCTTTCATAATAGTGATAAATGGTGCTGACGCTGATTCCTGCCGCGTCGGCAAGATCCCGCATGGAAACGGCGTCAAAACCTTTCTGGGCAAACAGCCTCAGCGCTTCCCGCATGATCAGGTTCTTTTTATTCTCCCTTGACATGGCATTCTCCTGTTATCTATCGAACGTTCGTTTCATATTATACGCGATCACACGATCCCCGTCAAGAGACGGAAGGGTTTCCCTCGGGGCAATCGTGTTTTGACGCAATACCCGGGAAACAGGCGTCGGAGAGGTATAGGAAACCAGAGAGCGTCCAAAGGACAGAGAACTCATTCGTGTTTCTTATCCCGATATTCCCCCGGCGTCATTCCCGTCGCCTCCTTGAAAACCCCGCTGAAATGCCCCTGGCTGGAAAAGCCGAGATAGGTGGAGATAGCCATCACGGATTTGTCCGTATAGCGGAGAAGCCGTTTGGCTTCCTCCACTTTTTCGTTCCGGACAAAGGCTGCGAGCGGGATGCCCGCTTCCTTTGTGAAGCGCCTTGAGAGATGCTGGCGGCTAAGAAACAGATGCTCCGCGATCCGGTCGGTGGTAATGGGCTCCGACAGATGATGCTGAACATAGTTCGCCACCTGGATCACCAGTTCCGTCGGGTAATGTCCCATCCGGATCCTTTGCACCTGCCGGGTATAGTACAGCACCATGTCATAATGCAGCATGGTGATCTGATGGATGTCCGTCATCATTTCGCATTGCCGGATGTAGGCGTCGCTGGCGGACAGGGCGTCCTCCACATCCATGCCGCCTCGAATGGCGCTGCGGCTGGCCTGGGTGATGGCCGCGATGAACGTGTTCTTTGCCTGACGCAGCTGATCCGCCGCCATGACGCCCGGGCGTACTGCCGGAGCGTTGCCCACAAAGGCCTCCAGCGCGGCCACGTCGCCCTTCCGGATGATGTTCATGATCGTCTGTTCCACGGCCAGGGAATTATGAAGCGTTTCCGGCGTCTCTTCCGCCATACGCCGCTCCGCCCGCGCTTCCTCCAGGCCGAAGGCGTTGTCTGTCCCGCCGACCATGTCGTTCAGCGTCAGCTTCTCCCCGTTTACGACGAAGTTGACGGCGCAAAGCATCTGCATCATGCCCTCCAGCGGCATCTGACTGATCTGCTTCATGCCCAGCACAAATTCCGGCACGTCGTCAGCAGGGATATCCAGCTGAAAGGCCATCTCCCGCAGCTCCTGATCCTGACTGGCCGTCAGCCGGGACGGCCCGATCACGATGCGCCGGGTATCATGAACGACGACGCCGTAACAGTAAAAACGGCTGTTGATGTGATAGCCCACATGGCTTTGTATGGCCATGACCGCGGACAGATCCAGCCGGATCGGATCAGCCGGAAGCGCGGCCATGCTGTGACAGATAAGCAGTTTATCCCGATCATACAGGCGCACCGGAACGCCCGAGAGATTGCCAATGCTGGCGCACAGATAATTCAAATCATCGGTCTTCATTGCGAAGCCTCCCTGCTTGCGACAATTATAAAGCATCTGCGACAAATCCGCAAGACAGCGGCCTGAAATCGTGCTATGCTGTGTACAGTCGATAAATAGGGGGTACGGCCATGGACGTAGAGCGGCTTATCAGCCGGATGACCGTGGAGGAGAAAGCGGCGCTGGTCTCCGGAACGGACTTTATGTATACCAATCCCATCCCGCGGCTGGGCATCCCGAGCCTGTGCATGTCGGACGGCCCGCACGGCCTGCGCAAACAGATCGGCGGCGGCGACAACGGTGTCTCCCAATCGGAACCGGCCACGGCCTTTCCCACGGCGGCCTGCACCGCCTCCGGCTGGAACCCGGAGAACGCCCGGAAGATGGGCGCGGCCATCGCCGAGGAGTGCCGGCACTACGGCGTCCATGTGCTGCTCGGCCCCGGCGTGAACCTCAAGCGCAACCTTCTCTGCGGCCGGAATTTTGAGTATTTCAGCGAGGACCCGTACCTGGCCTCCGTGCTGGCCATCGGCGAGGTGGAGGGCGTGCAGTCCAGGGGCGTGGGCGCCTCAGTCAAGCATTTCGCCCTGAACAACAGCGAGAACTACCGCTTCATGGGAAATTCCGTCGTCTCCGAGAAGACCATGCGGACGCTCTATCTCAGGGTATTTGAGCGCGTCGTCAAAAAGGCGAAGCCCGCCGCATTGATGTGCGCTTACAACCAAATCAACGGCGCGTACTGCTCGGAAAACAAATGGCTGCTGAACGATGTGCTGCGCGGGGAATGGGGCTTTGACGGCCTGGTGATGACCGACTGGGGCGCGATGAAGGACCGCGTCGCTTCGCTGAAAGCGGGACTTGATCTGGAAATGCCCGGCGACACGGCGATCTGCCGAAAGTGGATATTGGACGGCATTAAAAACGGCTTCCTCGCCACGGAGGAGCTGGATCGGGCCGTTCGCAACGTGCTGCGGCTGGTGGACGCTTATTTCAGGCCCGCGGACGAAACGCCCGTGGACTTTGACGCCCACCACGCCCTTGCCGCCGAGATCGCCGCCGACTGCGCGGTGCTGCTGAAAAACGACGGCGTCCTCCCGCTGACCGAAAAGGAAAAGCTCCACATGGACGGCGAACTCTTTGAGACTATGCGCTATCAGGGCGCGGGCAGCTCCATGATCAATCCGGCGAGGCTGACGACTTTGAAGGACGCGTTCACGGCGCATGGAATCAGGAATTACGACCTCGCCGGGTGCGACGTCGTCCTCTATTGCGCGGGACTCACCGACGAACACGAATCCGAGGGTGGAGACCGGGACGACATGAAGCTGCCGGAGGCTCAGCTCAGAGAGATCGAAGCGCTCTGCCGGAGCGGAAAGCCCGTGGTGATCGTCCTGTTCGGCGGCTCCCCGGTGGAGCTCCCCTTCTTCGAGAAGGTCAGCGCGATCCTCAATATGTATCTGCCCGGACAGAACGGCGGCACGGCGGCGTATCAGCTCCTGTTCGGGGAGAAGAACCCATCCGGCAGACTGGCCGAGACCTGGCCGCTGCGCTATGAGGACGTGCCCGGCCACGAGACATTCGGCAAAGGCGTCAACGAGGTCTACGCCGAGGGCTGCGAAATCGGCTACCGGTACTACAACAAACACAACATTCCCGTCCGATTTCCCTTCGGCTACGGCCTGAGCTATACGACCTTTGAGAAAACCGGCTGGTCGAAGGACGGCGACGGTTACACCCAGATTATCACCAACACCGGCGGCCGCTGCGGCGCGGAGGTGGCGCAGCTCTACATTGACGGAGAGCTTCGCGGTTTCAAAAAAGTTTATCTGAATCCCGGCGAATCCGCCAAAGTCACCCTCGTCCCGGAGCCGGAAGACGATACCGCCTGGCCCGATACGCTGGCCGTTCCCGGGGAACCGGAACGCTTCCCGGTCACGCTGGAATCCCGCTTCACCGACCTCAAACAGACCTTTATGGGCCGCATCCTGTACAACGCCGTCCTCTCCGTCGCGGCCAGGCAGGCGGAGGAAGCGGAAAAGCTGCCCGACGGCGCGGAGAAGGACAACAAGCGCAAAGGCGCGCGTTTCTTAAAGCGCATTCTGGAAAGCAACTCTCTCCGCTCCATGAGCATGACGGCCGGGGCCTCGTTTCCCTACAATTACGCGCAGGGTTTTGTCGAGCTGACCAACGGACACCTTTTAAAAGGCGCGGCGTGTTTCCTGAAGAAAATCAAAGTCCCGAAGCTGCCAAAGGAGGAAAAGTGAGATGAAGCTGCCCGCAAGTCTTATCCGCACGCCAGAGGTTACCAAAAGGGAAAAATGGCTGGGTTATCTTCTGGGCCCTGCCGGCGCGCTGCTGCTCAACGCGGTGCTGGCGACCTACCTGAACGTGTACTACACCGACGTTCTGAACCTCACGCCGCTGTGGAACGGCCTGTTCCTGACTGTATTCCCGATCGTCTCCAAGGTCATCGACGCCGTCACAAACGTCGTCATGGGGCAGGTGATCGACCGCACCCATACGAAGGAGGGAAAGGCCCGTCCCTGGCTGCTGCTCTCCGCCGTTCTGGTTCCGGTCACCGGCATTTTGCTGTTTACCGTGCCCAACGGCAGCGATGCGGTCAAGGCGATCTGGGTGATGGTCTCCTACAATCTGTTCTATTCATTCGCCTACACGATCTTCAATATGAGCCACAACCTCATGGTGCCCCTTTCCACCCGGGACGGCACCGCGCGGGGTGGATTGTCCGTGTTCAACCAGATCACCACGATCATGATGAGCGGCATTCTGGTGGCGCTGGTTTTTCCCATGGTGATCATGCCCATGATCGGCGTGGATCAGTCCAAATGGATCACCCTCATGAGCATCCTTTCCATCCTCGCCCTGCCGCTGACGCTCATGGAATACTTCTTCACCAAAGAGCGCGTTACGGAGGAGAACGCGCAGGCGGAGCAGGAGGCGAGGCTTTCCTTCGGCGAGCAGCTCAGGCTGCTGTTTACGGATAAGTACATGGCGCTCATGTACGCGTATTTCTTCGTCTACACCATCGGCACGACGCTGAAAAATCTCGGCCTCGTCTACTACTGCAACTATGTGCTCGGCACCTACAACGACGGCACCACCCAGATGCTGGTTTCCGTGATCGGCGGCATCCCGATGGGCATCGGCATTTTCGCGGTGTGGCCGCTGGCCAGGAAATTCGGCAAACGGAACGTGACCATGGCTGGCTTCATCCTCTACGCCATCGGCTCGCTGATCTGCTGGATGTTCCCGGCGAGCCTGGTCGTCGTGCTGGCCGGCCAGTTTATCAAGAACATCGGCGGCCTGCCCTGCGCCTATGTGTTCATGGCGCTGTTTGCCGACTGCCTGGATCATCTGGAGTGGCGAAAGGGACTGCGCGTGGACGGCACGGCCATGAGCATCTACAATATCATCGCGGTGGCCATGGTGGGCATCATGACCGGCGTATTCAACTGGATGCTGGCCAAAGCTGGCTACATCGCCCCTTTCACGGCTAGGAGCGTAGCCGAGGCCGGGCAGGTCCTGGCTCAAAACGGCTGGGCGGCCCAGGTGACCCTGGACAGTCTGAAGCCTGCGGCGGACGGGGTCCTGACCGTGGCCCTCGCCCAGCCCCACAGCGTCAACTGGGTCATCTCCTTCGCCTTCGTGGGATTGGAGGTCTTCACCGGCATCGCCCTCGCCATCATTCTGTTCTTCCTGAACGTGGAGAAGGACCTGCCCCGGGAGCAGGCTGAGATCAAGGCCCGGCACGAGGGGAAGGAGCAAGCGTAGTATGAACGCCATCCGTTTGAAAACCGAGC
>JAFZRB010000192.1 GCA_017620115.1 Clostridia bacterium
CACGTAATACCACAGCCCGGTGTTGGGATCCTGGATGAGGCCGTCGTATTCGTCCAGCAGCCGGCCGGCGGCAACCATGAAGCGCGCGCCGTCGTATTCCACGAGGCCGGTATACGCGGTATTCAGTATGCCGTTGGAGAGGAAGAACCATTTACCGCCGTATTCGGCCAGCCCGCTGTAGCCCAGCTGAACCTGACCTTGTGAGCAGAAGTACCATATCTCCGGGTTGTTTGGATCCTGAACCACGCCGTTGGCCTCGGTCACAACGTCGCCGCCACTCACGAAGAACAGGCCGCCGTCGTACTCGGTGAAGCCGCTCAGCTCGATCGGGAACAGATGGCCCTCGGAGGGCGTGCAGAAGGTGACGTCGAGCTGCACGAACCCCTCTTCACAGGAGTTGGTATAGGCTTCCGGCGCGGCGCCGTTCACCGTGAACGCCGTCACGCGGTTGTGATCCGCGTCGAAGAAGGTATAGCCTTCCTTTGCGTACACCAGGATATGCACATCGTAGACGCGGCCTTCGGCGAACACGTCCTCGGCGGTCAGCTGCAGGCCCGCACCGCGGTCGCTGTAGGACACGCCGTCCAGCCAGTAGGGATTCGCGGGGGAGGAAACCGCCGTCTGCCAGCCCTCGCCCTCCCGCTCGGCCGGCGGCGCGGGATGGCTGCCCGCGACAGGCGCGGGAATGACGATGTCCACACGGTCGACGGTCTTTGTTTCCCCGGCGGGCAGCTGATCAAACCCCCGGAAGAAGTAATAGCCGTTGGTGTCTGCGCCGGCCACCGCCTCGACGCCGTTGATTGTGCCCTGGGTGTCGAAATCGCCCATATCGTTCAGGAGGGTCCAGCCTTCGAGGGGCTTCACATACACGTACACGAGGTAATGGTGGCCCGCCTGGAAGGTATCGTAAGAGGTGAGGTAACGCCCCTCGGTATCGTCGATCCACATGACGCCGTTCTCAAAGCCGAAGGGCGGTCTGTTGATTTCGTTCAGCACCGCGCCGGCGCCCATGACGAGGGCGTCATAGGAGGGCTTTTCACCCGCGACAGGAGCTTTCACATTGCTGATGGCTACGCTCTCGACGCGCATCTTCCGTTCAGGGATCTGGGGGAATGTGCGCGAGAAATACATCGCGGCGCCGGAGTCCCCGCACAGCGCACCCGGCGCGGGCTCGCCATTCATGGTGCCCGTCGTCGCGATAGCGCCTTCGGCGTCTTTGAAGGTCCAGCCGTCGAGCGCCTTGACGAACACGCGCACGCTGTATTGATGGCCCTTCCTGAACAGCTCGAAGGGCTCCATGATCCTGCCCTCGGTCTCATCAATCCACAGCACGCCGTTCTCCGCGCCGTCGGTTGAATCGGATGTGTCCAGCAGCGCGCCCTCGCCCACCGCAAAGACGGCGCGATCGGGCAGCGCGCCATCATAAGGTTTCAGAACGTCCAGAATCTGAACGCTGTCCACGATATTCAGTCCGTTCCGTTCGACGGCGGGGAAGTCATAATAGAAGACCACGTTCCCCGGCTGGCGCGGATAGCCGGGCTTGGCCGCCTTGCCGTTGATCGTGCACTCGACGAAGACCGCGCCACTCGCGTCGCAGAGCGGATGAGCGTCATCCGCGACAACGGAAACGATCACCCTGTAGGCATGGCCTCCGTGTATCCTCCCGCTCGGGCTGACATAGCGCTCGGACGTCAGATCCCACCAGACGACGCCGTTTTTCCACGGCGTATCCGCCATATTCATGAGCGGATCGGCCAGGGTACAGCCCTCGCCGGTCAGCGTCGCGTCGCAGTCCGGCGACATGTTCGCGACGGGCGCTTCGATACCCGTCACATCGACGCGCCTGGCGGCTTCACCGCTCTCCGCGAGCCCGCGCTGAGCGGGCAGAACGGAAAGAAGCAGCGTCACCGCCAGAGCGACGGCAAACGCCTTGCAAATCATGCGTTTCATTTTCTCACCTTCTCTTTGTTTGTATGGTTCAGCAGCAAGATGTCTGAACGATCTTGTTACTGTCAGTATACCCCCCCCGGTAATTTTTGTCAATACTTTTTTAATACATAATTAATCACTCAAGGAAATCATTCTTTCGGTGCGCAGCGCCCGGAACGCCGCCGCGCCGGCGGCGGCGTTCTGGGAATCCACGCGAAGCGCTTTATTTGTCGCTCCTCCGTCCTGAATTACGCGACGACCTGGCCGCCCACGACGTTGAACGTCGCGCCGTCGTAGTCCACGGGGCCGTTATAGCCCGTGGCCAGCTCGCCGTCGATCACGTAGAACCACGCGCCGTCGTACATCACCAGGCCCGTGTAGTCCGCGACCTGTCCGCCGGCCACATAATACCACAGGCCGGTGTTGGGATCCTGAATGAGGCCGTTGTATTCGTCCAGCAGGCGGCCGGCGGCCACGATGAAGCGCGCGCCGTCATAGTTCACCACGCCGGTATAGGAGGTGTTCAGTATGCCGTTGGAGAGGAAGAACCATTTGCCGCCGTATTCGGCCAGCCCGCTGTAGCCCAGCTGAACCTGGCCGTTCGCGCAGAAGTACCACACCTCCGGGCAGTCCGGATCCTGAACAACACCGTTGGCTTCGGTCACAACGTCGCCGCCGCTCACGAGGAACATCCCGCCGCCGTATTCCGTGAAACCGGCGAAATCGACCGGGAACAGATGCGCCTCGCCCGCCGTCGTGAACATGCCCTGGATGTGGATGCGGCTTGGGGCGTAGGGATCATAATCGCCCACATGCCAGGGGGCCTCGCCGTTGATGGTGAATGTCGTTACGAGCTCGTGCGCGTCGTTGAAGAAGGAATAGCCCTCGTCCGCGGAGATGGAGAAATGCGCCTCATAGGTTTCGCCCTCTCCAAACACATCGGCCGCCGTCACCGTCGTGTACGCGGTCTGGTCCATGTACATGACGCCATGCACCCAGACTTCGTTTTCATCCTCCGACATGTGGCAGCCTTCTCCCGTCAGCGTCACCTCAAAGGACGGATTCTGCCCGGCCTCGGGCGGCGTTATCGCGATATCCACGCTATCGATGATCTTAACCGCCGGTTCCGCCGGCACGGTCGCTTCGGAAACCTCAGGGAAGGTGTATTCCACCTCGACGCTCGCGCTGGTGAACTTGCCGAATTCAGTCACCAACATCTCATTGAATCTGAATAAGGTTGCCTCGCCGTCCAATCCCTTCGCAAAGGCGGCATCATCTGTCGCATACACAGTGACGCGAACTTTATAAACATGGCCTCCTTCAAAGGTATCGGTCTCGCTCAGACTGCTGCCGGTCGCCGTGTCGATCCATGTTATGTCGGCCTTTTCTCTGTCGACTCCCCAGCCGCCGCCCCAGGAAAACTCGAAATCGGGCGTCTCTCCGGCGACAGGTTCGTCCACACCGTAGATGCTCGCGTTATTAATGACTCCAGGCAAGGTGGAGAAATCGTACTTCAAGGTTATATTTCTATCTCCATCTTTCTGCGCATTTACGCGTTCCTCATTGATGGTGCATGTCTTTACGGTTGATATGCCGGTGAGAGTGAAGAAGGAATAGCCTTCCAGAGGAGAAAGACTGAAAGATACGCGATAACGGCCCTTCGGCTTAAATCTATCGGAAGCCGTCATGAACGTGCCGGTCGAGTAATCCCACCACTGAACACCGTTAAACCAGCCTTCGTCGGGATTGTTTTCTAATTGAATGCCTTCACCATTCAGCGTGATCTCGAAATCGGGCGTCGACTCGATCTCAGGAACATCCAAATCGGTTATGACAATGCTGACGATGGGCTCCATATCCAGCTTGGGGAAGGTGTAGCTGTATTCGACATATGTCCGGCCGTCCAAAACAGCGTTGGCTCTGTTGTTGTTAATGGTTCCTGTGACCGCGAGCGAGCCCGAGCTGTAGGCGAAGGCATAGCCTGTATCCGCAGACAGCGCAACCGTCACCCGATACCGATGACCGCCGATAAACGTATCGGTGGGTTTCATGTCCTGTTCGGTCGTTTCATCATACCACTTTACGCCGTTCTTCCAATAATTGTCCGTCTTGTCCTTCTTGAAGTATTCGCCCTCCACCGTCACATCGTAGTCGGGCGCGGCGCCCATTTTAGGCGCTTCAACGTCGGTAATGGCCGCTTTTTTGATCGTTTCCAGATCCAGCTTGGGGAATTGATAGAATACGCCCACATTGGTCTTATCGGTGCCAAGATCCTTGACATCGCCGCCGTACCCGCCGTTGACCGAATTGTGGAAGCCCAGTCCGCCTACGCTGTTGGTGAACGCATAACCGTCCTCCAGGACGAGCGAGAAGCACACCTGATACGTTTTGCCTTCCTTAAACGTATCCGTAGGCATCATTTCAACGCTGTCCGTCGTATTGATCCACTTGATACCATTTTTCCAGACGCCTTCCGTTTTGTCTTCCATCCTGCAGCCCGTGGCCGAAAACGTCACGTCGTAATCCGGCGTTTTGCCGACTTTGGGTTGATCCAGATCCGAAAACGACACGTTATCAACATGGATTGTCAGCGTGGGGAAGGTAAACTTGACATATACGTTCTGGGAGTTGACGAGAATCACCTCTGCCTGCTTCCCCCTGACGCTGGCCGTGGTAACGAGTTTTCCCGCGCTGTCGGTAAACGTATAATCATTGCGCGCGAAAAACTCCAGCTTAACGCTATAGGTATGGCCGCCGGTAAACGTATCCGTGGCCGCCATCGCGGTGTTCGTCGTTTCATCCACCCAGAGAACGCCGCGCCGCCACCCGTCGGTATTCCTTTGGGAATCCGATACATAAACGCCGGCCTTGTAGATGTAATACGTATCCGGCTTTTCCCCGATCACCGGTTCGAGCAGATTCGATATTTCGATGCTTTCGACGATGTGATCCTCCGCTTTCGCCGTCTCCCCCGTCAGCGCAGGGGCAAAAACGAAGATCAGCGTCAGCGCCACCAGAACCGCCAGAGTCTTCCAATTCGCATGCTTCATAGTCTTACCTTCCTTTCAAACCGTCCCGCAGAATCATCGGACAGGTCAATAATATCACAACCTCAACAAAATAACAATATTGCGCAGAAAAAAGCGTAAGAATTCGCGTCGCGCGCTTCAACAGCCCTTCTCCGCTCGCAGCGCCCAGAACGCCACCGCGCCGGCGGCGGCCACGTTCAGAGAATCCACGCCGCGGGACATGGGAATGCGCACGGTCATGTCGCACGCGGCGATGGTGGACGGCGCGAGGCCGTCGCCCTCCGTGCCCAGCACGACGGCCAGCCTGTCCGGGGCGGACAGGGCCAGCTCGTCCAGGGTCACGGCGCGGCTGTCCAGCGCCATGGCGGCTGTGGCGAAGCCCATGGCCCGCAGCCGCGCGAGGCCCCGCCCGGGCCAGTCAGCCGCGGTGTCGCCCAGGCGCGTCCAGGGAATCTGGAACACCGCCCCCATGCTCACGCGCGCGGCGCGGCGGTTCAGCGGATCGCAGCAGCCCGGCGTGAGCAGCGCCGCGTCGACGCCCAGAGCGGCCGCGGAGCGCATGATCGCGCCCACGTTCGTGGGATCGACGATGTTTTCCAGAACAACCACGCGGCGCGCATCCGCGCAGATATCCTCCGGCGCGGGCAGGGCCGGCCGCCGCATGGCGCACAGCACGCCGCGCGTGAGGGCGTAGCCGGTGAGCGTCTCCAACAGCGCGTCGTCGGCCACGTACACCGGCGCGCCGCAGCGCTCAACGAGCGCGCGCGCCTTGCCCGCGGCATGCCTGCGCGACATGAGCATCGAGACCGGCTCGCAGCCCGCGTCCAGCGCGTGCCCGATGACCTTCACGCCCTCCGCGATGAACAGCCTCTGCCCGGGCGTCTGCCTGGCGCGCAGCTGGGCCTCGGTCAGGCGGCAGTAGGGTTCCAGCGCCGGGGCGCTGAGATCGGTGATTTCAATGATGTTCGCCATGGCGCACCTCAAAACGGGTCGGAATGGGAGAACTGGAACGGGTCTGGCGGCATTCGCCGCCAGACCCCGCTTGCCCGTTGATTATTCTCCCGCCAGCTTCTCGATGGCGTGGGCGAAGATCTTCACGCTCAGGATGAACTTCTCCCAGTCGATATACTCGTCCGGCATGTGGCAGGTGTCCACGTCGCCGGGGAAGCATATGCCGAACGCCACGGTGTTCGGCATCATGCGCGAATACGTGCCGCCGCCGATGGCGATGGGATAGGCCGGCAGGCCGGTGACGTCGTGATACACTTCCAGCAGGCCCTTCACCACCTTGTGGTCCTTCGGCACGTGGTGCACGCCGTGTCCGCCCGCGCGGCGCAGCGACAGCGGCGTTCCGGAGAGCGCCATGGCCATGCGACCGAGGATCTCGGTCTCGTTCGTGGCCAGGGGCCAGCGGATGTCCAGAACGACCTCCAGCTTCACGCCGTCGAAGCGCAGCAGCCCCACGTTACAGGTGAGCGGGCCGCATTCTGCGTCGTCCGTTTTGACGCCCGCGGACGCGCCGTCGCCCTCGGTGCCGAATTTGTCGGCCAGCGCCGCCACGGCTTCCCGGATACCGCCGCCCGCGCCCATGGCCTTCAGCGCCTTGAACAGCAGTCCCGCCGCGTTCAGGCCCAGATGCGGCAACGAGGCGTGCGCCGAAACGCCCACCGCCTCGATCTGCGCGCGGCCTCCGTCCAGCGGGGTCACGTTGATCCGGTAGGACATCTTTTCCGGGCCCATGCCCGCAAGGCGCGATTTCATCTCGTCGACGGAGACGTTCCCCGTGCCGACCACGGCGCGCGCCGTGCCGGGCACCACGTTCGCGCGCACGCCCGCGTTCATCTCGTAGATCGGGATCTCCGCGCCGTCCTCGCCGGCGCTCACGGCGCTCAGCGCGATGCCGACGCCGCCCTTCTCGATGTTGATGAGCGGATAGTCGGCGTCCGGCGAGAAGCCGTAATCGGGCATTTTCTCGCGCTCCTTGTAGTATCTCAGGCCGCGCATGCCGGATTCCTCGTCCGTGCCCAGTATGAGCCGCACGCCGTCCTTCAGCGGGATGCCCGCTTCTTTCACCGCGCGCATGGCGTACAGCGCCGCCACGGCCGGGCCCTTGTCGTCCTGCACGCCGCGGCCGTACACCCGGCCGTTTTCGCGCTCGCAGCCGAAGGGATCGTGCGTCCAGCCGTCGCCGGCGGGCACGATGTCCAGATGCGCCAGCATGCCCATGGTCTGCTCCCCCTGTCCCAGGCTGATCTCGCCCGCGTAGCCGTCGACGCTGCGCGCGGCAAAGCCCATCTTCTCCGCGTCGGAAAGCGCCAGCGCCAGCACGCGGCTGATGTTCTCTCCGAAGGGCTTGCCTTCTCCCGCCGGCGCGGCCAGAGTGGAGTCTATGCCGATCCAGCCCTTCAGCGTCTCGTAGATTTCCTCTCTCCAGCCCTCGATCAGGGCGTCGATTTTGGGGTTGTACATGGTTTTTCCTCCTCTGTTTCCGTCTTTTTCGCCGTTTCCGGCGCGCGCAGGAAATCGTAAATCACCTGCGCCGTGTGCTTCGAGACGCCCGGCACGCCGCAGATGTCCTCCACCGACGCGGCCTCCAGCGCCTCCATGGTCTCGAAATGCTTCAGGATGGCTTTCTTGCGCACGGGGCCCACGCCGGGGATGTCGTCCAGCCGCGATTTCAGCGCCGCCGCCCCGCGCAGCGAACGGTGATGCGATATGGCGAAGCGGTGCGCCTCGTCGCGCACGCGCTGGATGAGGTGCAGCGCCGGGCTGTGCTTGTCCAGCAGGATCGACTGATCCTCGCCCGGCAGCACGATTTCCTCCAGCCGCTTCGCCAGGCCGAACATGGGAATATTCAGGCCCAGCTCGTCGCGCGCCGACAGCGCCGCTTCCAGCTGCCCGCGCCCGCCGTCGATCAGGATGAGCTCCGGCAGGTCGGAAAACTTGCCGCTCGCCGGGTCGAGTCCCTGCGCAATGCGCTCCTCTCGCTCCTCCATGCCGTGCCTGAGCCTGCGCAGCAGCACCTCGCGGATGGAGGCGAAGTCGTTCGCGCCCTCGACGGTTTTGATGCGGAAATAGCGGTAATCCCGGTTGGCGGGGCGGCCGCCCTTCATGACCACCATCGAGCCGACCGACTGCGCGCCCTGCGTGTTGGAGATGTCGTAGCCTTCGATGCGCCGGGGGAATACGTCCAGCCCCAGCGCCTCCTGCAGCTCCTCCAGCGCGCCGATGGTGCGCAGGCGGCTGTTCGTGAGCTGCTTTTCGCGCTTGAGCGCCGCGTCGCCGGCGTTCTTCACGGCCATTTCCACCATCTGGCGCTTTTCGCCGCGCTGGGGCTTCGTCACGGCCACCTTCGAGCCGCGGCGCTCGGTGAGTAGCTGAGAGAGCGTGTCGGCGTCCTCCATCAGGTGGGAGACGAGGATCTCCCGCGGGGGCATGCTTTCCTCCGAGTAATACTGCAGCATGAACGAGGTGAGTACTTCCTCCGGCGGCTCGTCGCCCGCGCGCTCGAGCACGTGACTCTCCGAACCGATCATTTTGCCGCCGCGCACCATGACGATCTGCACGATGGCGTCGTCGCCGCAGGGGATCGCGGCCAGCACGTCCTGGTCGCCGCCGCCGGTCACGATGGCTTTCTGCTTCTGCATCACCGATTCCACGGCCGCCAGGCGGTCGCGGTACACCGCGGCGCGCTCGTAATTGAGCGACAGCGCCGCTTCGCGCATTTTCTCCGTGAGCTCCGCGCGGACGGGCTGATCGTTGCCGCCCAGAAACTCCATCACGCGCTTCATGATCTCGTGGTAATCCTCCGGGCTGATGCGCCCGGCGCAGGGCGCGTGGCATTGGCCGATCTCATAGTGAACGCAGGGGCGGTAAACCTTTCCGTCGCCGATGACCCGCGAGCAGGTGCGGATGGGGAACACCGTGCGCACCACGTCCAGCATCTCGCGCACCACGGTGGCGCTCATGAACGGGCCGAAGTATTTCGCGCCGTCCTTCGCGCTCCTGCGCGTGAGGTCGACGGTGGGGAACGGCTCGCTCATATCCACGCGGATATAGGGATAGTGCTTGTCGTCCTTCAGAAGGATGTTGTACCAGGGCTTGTGCAGCTTGATGAGGTTGCACTCCAGGATGAGCGCCTCCAGCTCCCCGTCCACCAGCACGACGTCGAAATCGTCGATCTTCTCAACCATCGCGCGGACCTTCGGCGTGTGGCTGCGGCTCTCGTGGAAATACTGCCTCACGCGGTTTTTCAGGTTTTTCGCCTTGCCCACATAGATGATCTGCCCGCCCGATTTCATCAGGTAGCAGCCCGGCGAATCGGGCAGGTTTTCGATTTTCAGCCGGAGCGAGTCGGTCATACCCGCACGTCCTTCCTCAGCGCTTCGAGCGTTCCGGCGTCCGGCTCGCGGTCGGCGTAGCGCGCCAGCTCGTAAGCGTCGGCCACGGCCTGCGGGTTGCCGGTTTTCAGCTCGGGCAGGGTCTCGCGCAGCGTTCGCCCGTCCGGCTTCAGCTTCGCGCGCCGGTAGAGCACGCGCACGATGTACCGCGCCCGCTCGCGCGCGTTCATGTCTTCCCATTTTTTATCGCGCGCGAACAGCGCTGAAACGCGCTTCCTGAAGGCCTCGCCCACGTCGCGCTGTACCTCGCCCCAGTCGAACAGGCTCTCCTGCTCGTCGCGATAGTCCTCGCCCACGGTCTGGGCGAAGCGGCTGAGATAGGCGCTGATCTTTTTATACAGCTCCTTCAGCAGCTGGCCGATCCGCCGGAACAGCAGGAACAGCAGAAACACCAGTATCACGGCCGCGAACACGTAGGCCACATAGGTCATGGCCTCCCAGAACGGCGAGGGCTCCGTATCGCCGCCCAGGCCGGAAAAATCCATGCCGCCGCCTCCGCTGTTCCCGCCCGAGACATCCTGGCCGGGATACAGGTGATCCATGATCCACATGATGATTGTCCACAGCCATTTCACCGCTTCGCCGGCCAGCCAGGTGACTTTCTCCTTCAGCCAGTTGAAGCAGGCGATCAGACCCGCGAACACCATCAGCCCGATGAGCAGCATGCGGTTACGCCTTCGCATGGTCTCCGGCGGCCTGACGCCAACGCGCGAGGCCGCGCCGGTGTGCATCGCGCGGTCGTTCATGATCCACAGCGAAGCGGCCAGGAACACCGAACCGCCGGCCGCCAGCAGGGCGTTCAGCGATTCCGACCTGATGACCAGCGCCGCGACGCCCGCCACCGCGTAGACCGCCACGCCGAAGATGGCGTTATGCGTGTCGGTGCTCAAAGCCGTGGTGCAGAAGCGCAGCGC
>JAFZRB010000193.1 GCA_017620115.1 Clostridia bacterium
GAATGCTGAAGGTCGAAGTGGATGGCGTACTGCGGGAAGGGGATATCCAGCACGCAGCTGAAGAAGGCGCAGCTGACGCCGTGATGCGCGAACAGCGCGACGCGCTTCGCGTTGCCGCCTTCGGAATAATACATGTTCTTTTCCAGGTCATGCCTGTAGCCGAAGCCCGCGAGCCATTCGTCCGCCTCGCGCTGCACGCGCTCTATGCCCTCGCCCAGCTTCGTGCCCGCGAAAGCTGGATGCTCATACCACCTGCGGCCCAGCCTGCGCACCTCTTCGCTGGCCAGAAGCGGCCGGTAATCCGGGTGCTGGAACACCCAGCGGAGCCCCTTCTCGCCATAGGGCATCGTGAGCTGCGCCCAGGTGTATTTTTCGTTCGTCCAGTCCAGCACGGTCATCTCTTTACGCAGCAGCTCGCACGCGGGCTTCGCGGTGAGCTGCGCGCGCCTGGAGCTGGAAGCGTAGATCTCGTCGACGCCCAGCCGGGCAAGCCGCCGCCCCAGCGCCTCCGCCTGCCGCTCGCCCAGCGGCGTGAGACTGTCCGGATCGTAGATCGGATCGCCGTGTCTCAGGTAATACAGCAGCATAATCGCATCTCCATTCCGCCGTGGTATCCGGGCCGCGGGCCGGCGCTTCGGCGCGGCTCCCCCACCGAAGGTTTTCCATGAAGAATTATACTATAATCCATCCGTATTGGCAACCGCAGTTTTTCTCCGCCCGAGGCTGTTCAAACGGGGAAGAATATGGTATAATACTGTATCAGAAACCCGGATCTCCAGATCGAACAAATCGCATGAGGGGAGAATCATATCATGAGAAAACTGCTGATTGCGCTGCTCGCGGCCCTGCTGGCGCTGAGCTGCGCGGCCCTGGCGGAAGAAACCGCTTTCACCTTCGCCGCGGATACCGGAACCATTACCGCCTACAACGGCGCGGGCGGGGACGTGACCGTTCCCGCGCAGATCGGCGATACGCCCGTGAGAGCGCTGAGATTCAGCGTCTTCAACTCCATGGAGGGCATGACGGGCGTCGCGCTGCCCGACACGCTGGAGGTCATCGACGACAACAACTTCATGGACTGCAAGGGCCTGACGGAAATCACCGTGCCCGCGCGCGTGGCCTTTATCGGCTACGGCTGCTTCTGCTGGTGCGACGATCTGAAGTCCGTCACCTTCCTGGGCCAGGCGCCCCTGTTCGGAAGCAACTGCTTCAGCGTGCTGCCGGATGACTTCGTGTGCTATGTGCCCGACGACCAGTACGACGCCTACCGCGCGGCGATCGACGACTACATCGACGTTCAGCCCTCCGGCCAGAACGCCATAGCCGTCGACTGGACAGCCCCCGAATCCGACTTCACCTTCGACGCGGCCACCGGAACCATCACAGCCTACCTCGGCGACAGCGCCCGCGTGGATGTGCCCGCAACCATCGGCGGCGCGCCCGTGACCGCCATCGGCGACGGCGCGTTCATGCAGAACCAGGCCATCCGGCTGGTCAACCTGCCCGAGGGCGTCGAGCGCATCGGCAGCGCGGCCTTCAAATACGCCTATGAGCTGTATCATGTGTCCCTGCCCGACAGCCTGAAGTCGATTGGCGATGAAGCCTTCGCGGCGGCATGGAACGGAATGGACATCCGCTGGCCGGCTTCGCTCGAGTCCATCGGCGCGAACGCCTTCAACATGGCCAGATTCATGGAGCTCGACTTCACCGGCCGCGCGCTGACCATCGGCGATGGCGCGTTCGCGCGCAGCAGCGTGCAGGAGCTGTACATGGACGACAGCGGCATTTCCATCGGCTCGCGCGCCTTTGAAAACTCCTACCTGAACTACCTGTGCATCGACGCTTACGCGCTGATGGACGGCATCGCGCCGGACGCCTTCGCGGGCGCGTCTTACCTGGCCGACCTCGACCTGCCCTGGGACTGCTCCCAGGAAAACCAGCTGGCCTGGCGCGCCTTTATGGCGGAGCAGGCTCCGGACTGCTACGTGTGGATCAACAATCCGCCGGACTGCGGCCATCCCGAAAACGAATACACCGAATACGGAACCTATCCGGACGGCACGCTGTACCTTGCGTCCTACACCGGCCCCGCCGAGGCGCTGGTGAACTGGCACACCTTTGACGACGTGCCCATCACCGGCATCGGCGACGGCGTGTTCAGGGGCAATCAGACGCTGAAGCTGTTCCGGGCCACCCACAGCGACAAGTTCACGACCATCGGCGCGGAGGCCTTCGCGGATTCCGCCGTCGAAACCGTCGATCTGTACTACACCACCGAGACCATCGGCGCGGGCGCGTTCAGGAACTGCCTGGGCCTCACCGAGCTCACGCTGCCCGCCTCCGTCGCCTCCGTGGGCGAAGGCGCGTTCGACGGCTGCGACAACCTCGCGCGGGTGATCGTGCTGTGCGATCCCGCCGCGCTTCCGGACAACGCGTTCGCGAACTGCGCGGCGCTGTGCGCGAACCCCGCGGGCGTCGTGCTGCCTGCGGGCGCTTCCGACGCGGACGTGGCGCGCCTGTCGGACGGCATGGGGCTTCCCCCCACCCAGAGGCTGCTGCGCGCCGGCGAGGAAGCCGCCGTCCAGCTCGTCGCCATGCCCTTCGAGCCCACCGATCCCGCCCTCTTTGAAATCGACGCCGAAACCGGCGCCATCACCGACTATTACGGCGCGGACGCGGACGTGGTCGTGCCCCGCGAGATCGGCGGCGTGACCGTGCGCGCCATAGGCTACAACGCCTTCGGGCGCTGTCGCGACTACACGGACACCGAAGTCGTCACCAACCAGACCTCCTGGACTCACCTGCGCTCCATCGTGCTGCCCGAGACCGTAACGGAAATCGCCGACAGCGCGTTCAGCTACTGCCAGCAGCTGGAAACCTTCGTGTGCTACGGCCCGGCGGTCAGCACCGGCAAGGGCACGTTCCTGCTGTGCCGCAGCCTGCGCGAGGTGATCTTCGTGAACGGCGTGGGCATGATCGACAACTACGCCTTCAACGACACCCCCAGTTTCGAAACCTTCTACAGCCCCGCGCCGCTCTCCTGGCTGGGCGAACGGGCCTTCGTGAACAGCGGCCTTTCCGCCTTCGTCGTCGACGCCAACACCGTGGGCAACTGCGCCTTCACATACTGTGAAAACCTCGCGGAGCTGCACTTCACCGAAAATGTGAAGGCCGTGAACTACGCGGTGGTCAGCGACTGCCCGAACCTGATAACCGTGTGCTACGAGGGCTTCGATCTCTCCTTCATCTACAGCGACGGCATCATCGCCGGCGCAAGAGGCGAGGTTGCCATCCTCGTGCCCGAGGGCATCGACGAGGACAACAAAGCCCGCGCCGCGCGCAGCCTCGTATGGGGCTCCGAAGCCACCGCTACCGTCGCCGAAGGCGCGTGCGGACGCGAGATCGCGGCCCTGCCCGACATCGAAGCCATTCTGGCCGGCTACGCGGCCAATCCCTACGCGTCTCCCGAACCGATCGGCGAACCCGAACCGCTGCCCGCCGAGCTCCCCCCGCTGGACGCCGCCGCCGCTGAGCCCTTCCTGGGCGTCTGGTACGGCGCGAGCATGACGGCCGAGGGCATGACCATGAACCTGGCCGACATGGGCATGGAGATGGCCATCGCGCTGAACGCGGACGGCACCGCCGAGGTCTTCTCCGACGGCGAAAGCCAGCCCGGCGCGTGGAGCGTCGCGGACGGCGTGTTCCTCCTCGTGGTGGATGGCGATACCACGCCGCTGGCGCTGGCCGACGACGCGCTGGTCATCGACATGGGCGACGGCTCGCTCACCTTCACGCGGGAGCAGCCTGAAGCGTCCTCCTACGAGTCCAGCCCGGAAATCGCCGTCGTGATGTCCGCCTTCATGGGCCATTGGACGGCTGCAAGCATCGAGATCGACGGCGTCCGTTATCCGGCGGAGCTGCTGTTCGGCGACGAGGCCATCGCGCTTGACATCGCCGACGGCGCCGTGACGTCGGATGATTCCACCGCCGCGGCGTATATCGAGAACGGCCGCCTGATCGTGGGCGAGCCGCTCGACGTGACGCTGGCCATGCACGAGGACGGCACGATCAGCGCCGACAAGGACGACGTGATCATCTACTTCACCCGGAGCGAAAACGGCGCGCCCGAGCCCGCTCCCGCGCCCGTCGATCCCGAGCCCGTCCCCGCGCCGGAACCTGTTCCCGCGGCAGCAAGCGCCATCGGCGTGAAATACGTGTGCGTCAGCTACGAGGCCTCGGGCTATACCTTCGACGCCGCCATGCTGGGCGCAGAGTATTCCATCGTGTTCGAGGAGAACGGCGCAGCGTCCTTCACGCTGGCCGGCCAGACCGTGCCGGGCCTCACCTGGACGCAGGACGGCGACGCCTTCACCATAATCTACTTCGACGGCACGCCGATGCGCTTCGAGCCCACGGAAACCGGCTTCCAGCTGGATTATTTCGGCGCCATGCTGCTGAACTTTGAGCCGGAAGCCTGATCGCTGAACCGCGCGCCGCGGAATACGCGGACAGCAAAAAAACGCCCCCGTGCCGGAGCCTGTTTTCCGGCGCGGGGGCGCTGTTATGTATAAGCAGAAGAGATCAGATAACGTAATTGTCCGCGCCCTGTCCGGCGTCCATCAGATCGGCTATGGTGATACCGTCGAAATACCCGTTGATCATGGCGTGCAGCTTCTGCCACATGGGCAGCGTCTTGCACGTCGCCGCGCGCTGGCAGGGCTGAGCGCGCTCGTCCAGGCAGGAGACCGGCGCGAGGGTTTCCTCGGTAAGGCGCAGGATCTGCCCCACGTTGCAGTTCTCCGGCGCTTTCAGCAGCCGGTAACCGCCGCCCTTGCCGCGCAGTCCTTCCAGAAAGCTGGCCTGCACCAGCAGCTTCACGATGCTCTCCAGGTATTTTTCCGAAATACCCTGCCGGGCCGCGATGTCCTTCAAGGGAATGAAGCGGCTGGTCTGCTGCTCCGCCAGGTCGATCATCACCAGCAGGGCGTAATGCCCGCGCGTCGAAACCATCATGGAACGTTCTCCCCTTTCTAAATCCTATTATACACTAGGGTTATAGGGGAATCAAGGGGAAATTTGCAAAAAACACGCGCGGCGGATCCGGCCCGCGGCTCAGGCGTTCTTCTCCTTCACCGCGCTCAGCGAATTGCGCAGCGCCTCGCGGCCCTCGTCCACGCGCTGGGAGATGGCCGAGAACACGGATTCCGACTGCCCGCGGAACGCGGGATCGCCCAGGAAGAACAGCGCCAGCGTGCCGGGGCCGACGTGGGAGCCGGTCACGGGCTCGTACATCACGGTCATGATGTCCTTCGGCGGGCGGCAGCTTTTCTTCAGCAGGCCGACGAGGTATTCGACGTCTTCCTCGCAGTCGGCGTGGGCGATGCCCACGGTCTGCGCGTCGGCTTCGCGCACCATCTTTTCATACTGATCGGCCATGCCCCTGATGGCGCGCCGACGGCCGGGCAGCCTGGCGAAGCTCACGATGCGGCCTTCCCCGTTGCCCTTGAGCAGCGGTTTGATGTTCAGCATGGTGCCGACGATGGCCGCCATGTTGGAGAGCCGGCCGGTGTTGCGCAGGTATTTGAGGTCGTCCACCGTGAACACCTGACACATGTCCATGCGCCGCGCCATGAGCTTCCCCCAGACGGCATCCAGTTCTTCGCCCCGATCGCGCCACGCGGCCGCCATGACCACGAACAGCCCCTCGCCCAGCGACGCGCCCAGCGTGTCCACCAGCCGGATCGAGCGCCGCGGGAACGCCTCTTTAAGCTCCGCCGCGGCCGCCTCGGCCTGCGAATAGGAGCCGCTGATGCCGGACGACATGCCCACGAACAGGATGTCGCGCCCCGCCTCCAGCAGCGGGCCCATCACGTCGAGATACGCCTGCGGGGTGATCTGCGAGGTGAGCACCCGCTCTCCCCTGCGCATGGCGCCGTAGAACGCCGGGCCGTCGAAACCGGCGGTATCCGTGCAGGTGCAGTCCTGCCCGCCGACATAATAGTGAAACGGAATCACGCGGACATGGTTCTCCTCCAGCCATCGGCAATCCAGATTGGCCGACGTGTCGGTGATTATTTCAAACATGGCGATTCACCCCTGTATCTGTTTTTCAATACCAGGTTATCACGTATTTATAAAAATGTCAAGGCGTTTGCTGAAACAAATATATCGACATTCAAAAAACACGGCGGCCTGCGCCAAAAAAACGGCGCGGGGCGCTGTCCCGCGCCCCGCTCGCTTTACGCCTCGTCGTACCGTTCGAGGAATGAATGCTCTTTGCCGCCGCTCTTCCAGCCGGGCATAGTATCCAGGCACACGGCGTGGATGCTGTTGAAAATGCTCATTTCGATATCCGGGTTGTCGCGCCTGAGGGTCTTGATGAGCTGTTTGATCTCCTGTCGCTTGGAGGATCCGGTATCAGCCGCGGCGTTCTCCGTAAAGCGGCAGGCGCAGCGGATGAACTCCAAATGGTTGTAGCGCGCCCAGGCGATGATGTCGTCCTCGCGGACGCAGTAGAGCGGCCGGATGAGCTCCATGCCCGCGAAATTGTCGCTGTGCAGCTTGGGCGGCATGGCCTGCAGCTGCGCGCCGTAGAACATGGCCATCACCGTGGTCTCGATCACATCGTTGAAGTGATGCCCCAGGGCGATCTTGTTGCAGCCCAGCTCCCGCGCCTTGCTGTACAGAAAGCCGCGGCGCATGCGCGCGCACAGGTAGCAGGGGTTTCGTTCCGTGTCGTTGGCCACAGCGAACACGTTCGTTTCAAAAAATGTGGCCGGCACCCGCAGGAGCGCCGCGTTCTCCTCGATCCGCCGGCGGTTCAGCGCGTTGTAGCCCGGATCCATGACGAGAAATTCCAGCTCGAAGGGCGTCTCGGTGTGGCGGCGCAGTTCCTGCATGAGCTTGGCCAGCAGCATGGAATCCTTGCCGCCGGAAATGCACACGGCGATGCGGTCGCCCGGCTGAATCAGCTCGTAGCGGCGCACGGCCTGCATGAACGGCGTCCACAGCTCTTTCCGGAATTTCTTGTTGATGCTCCGCTCGACGAGCTGGCAGGCGTCCAGTTCGCGGCTCATGGAATCAGCTCCTTCACATCTTTCTGACCGGCTCGGGCCGGGCGATGGCGCAGACCACCTCGCCCGCGATCACCAGCCCCATCGCCGAGGGCACGAACGCCGTGCTGCCGGGCACGGCGCGCCGCGCGGCGTGAGGGCCCGCGTCCTCAGCGTCGGGGCCGCACGCCGCAGGCACGATGGGCGGCTCGAGGGAATAGACCACCTTCAACCGCTTCACGCCGCGCTTGCGCAGCTCGCGCCGCATGACGCGCGCCAGTGGGCAAACGCTGGTTTCGTAGATGTCGGCCACGCGCAACCGCGTGGGATCGAGCTTGTTGCCCGCCCCCATCGCGCTGATGAGGGGCACGTTCAGCGCCGCGCAGCGCACGGCCAGCTCCAGCTTGGCCGCCACGGTATCGACCGCGTCCACCACATAGTCGTATTGCGACAGATCGACCCCATCGGCCGTATCGGGCATGTAAAACAAACGGAAGCCGCGCACGCGCGCGTCCGGATTGATGGAGAGCAGCCGCCCGGCGGCGACATCCGCCTTGTACTGACCGACGGTATCGCGCGTGGCGATGATCTGGCGGTTCAGGTTGGTGAACGCCACGCGGTCGTCGTCGTACAGATCCAGCGCGCCGACGCCGCTGCGGCACAGCGCCTCGGCGACATAGCCGCCCACGCCGCCCACGCCGAAAATCGCCACGCGCGCGGCCGCCAGGCGCGCCATGCCCTCTTCGCCCAGCAGCAGGGCGCATCTCGCGAACTGATTCATGCGCCCTCCGTCCATGCGGCCAGCTCGGCCCTGACCGACGCGTCGCATGCGCGCATGGCGTCGATGGTATCCTGCATGAGCCGATCCATGTCCCAGCCCAGCATATCCGCGCCGCGGGCGATAACGTCGCGCGAACAGCCGGCGGCGAATCGCCTGTCCTTAAACTTCTTTTTCAGGCTCTTGAGCTGCAGCTCGCCGATGTCCTTCGAGGGCAGCATCAACACTGTCGCGCCGATGAGGCCGGTGAGCTCGTCCGCGGCGTAGAGCGCCTTTTCCATCTCGTGGACGGGTTCGATGTCCACCGTCAGAGCGTAACCATGGCTGCAGACCGCGTGGACGAGTTCGTCGCCCGCGCCGATCTCTTTAAGCAGCTCCGGCGCTTTCACGCAGTGCGCCTCGGGAAACATTTCAAAATCGACATCGTGCAAAAGCCCGCACAGGCCCCAGAAATCCTCGTCCTCCGCATAGCCCAGACGGCGCGCGTACCAGCGCATCACGCCCTCCACGGTCAGCGCGTGCCGCAGGTGGAAAGCGTCCTTGTTGTACTTCCTGAGCAGGGCGACGGCCTGCCCGCGTGTGACGGCTGCATTCATGATGATCCGCTCCCATAACTGTCATTGTGCGTCCATTATACGCCGTTTTACCGCCATGTCAACAGGCGGTGTAAAGCAGAATAGGCTCCGCGCGAAA
>JAFZRB010000194.1 GCA_017620115.1 Clostridia bacterium
CCTGCTGATGGCGGGCGGCATCATCGCGCTGCTGCCCACGATCGTGGTATTCGCCTTCGTGCAGCGCTACGTGGTGGACGGCCTCACGGCCGGCGCCGTGAAGGAATAGCAAAAAAGCAGAGCGGCCCGGCGGGCAATTCGTCCGCCGGGCTTTGTTATTGCCTCTTTTCCGCACAATGCCGAAGGCTCATCCTCTCAGCGGAATCAGGCGAAGACGGCCAAAGGCCAAATGGTATTTTTCGCGCGAATTCAAGCGCGAAATAGGCGTCACTCCCTCGCAGTACAGAACGCAGATCGACTGACCTCTTTGATCGGACAAACGATAACGCGGCTCCTCCGGTTCAAAAGGCCGGTCATAGGCGAACCCCGCCAGCTTATGTCCTCCGCCATTCCCGGAAGCATGTTCAGTCTGTTCCGAGGCGCGGGAAACCCATTTGCCCGCTGCCGTCAGAATACCGGCACGAGAACGGGCTCGCCGTTTCGCATGGCGCTCTCGTGGGCGCAGATGCCCGCCGCCGTGATGTTCCCGCCCAGGCGCTCGTCGATCCAGGGCTTTCGCCCCTCGATACAGCTCGTCACAAACTCGTGAACCAGATGCGCGTGGGAACCGTGATGTCCGCCGCCCGCGCCGATTTTCAGAGAATCCTGAGGGTTGAGCGGATCGTAATTCGCGCCCACGGTGAAGCGCCAGAGCGCTTCCGGCAGATCGTCATAATAATTCGGCATGGGCGTCACGGCGCACTCCGTGGCGCCGCCCCGTCGTCCGTCCTCCGGTTCATGCAGCGTGGTGATAACAGGCGCGTCGCCATCGCGGAAGCCCCATTCGAAGCTCTTCTTCGAGCCGTACACGAACATGCCTTCCTGATACATGCGCGCCGTCTCAAACAGGGAACGCGTTGCCTCGCCCTTAAGTCCGTTCGCAAACTCAAACAGCGCGGATTCCACGGGGAACGGATTGCCGTACCGCTTCACAAGCTCTTCGTCCATCGTCCCCGAGCCGAACGCGTTGACCCGGCAGATGCGCGAACCGGACAGCGCCACCATCGGAGCGATGGCGTGCGTGCCGTACCACATCGGCGGCAGCCCCATCCAGTAATCCGGCCATCCCGCCATATCCTGATAATGCGAGCCGCGCAGGAACTGGATCTTGCCGAGCTCCCCCGTCTCCTTCATGCGCCGCGCGTAGAAAAACTGATACGTATAGAGCGTGGTCTCCATCATCATGTAGTTCCTGCCGGAGATTCTCTTCGCCTTCACGATGCGGCGAATATCCTCCAGCGAGGTCGCCATCGGCACGGTGCAGGCGCAGTGCTTTCCCGCTTCCAGAACGGCGACGCTCTGATCCGCGTGCAGGGGGATGGGCGTGACGAGGTGAACCGCGTCGATCGACGGATCGGCGAGGACATCGTCCAGCCTTTGCGCCATGCGCGCCCCGCCGATGTAATCGCTGGTTTTCTTAAGCAGATCCCGGTTGGTATCGCACAGCGTCAGTTCGTCGACATTCGGATGTGCCTTATAGATCTGCGCGAACGCGCCGCCAAAGCCCAGTCCGACCAGCGCGATGTTCAGTTTCTTCTCCATATTCTCCCTCCGCACGATTCGTCATCCTGGATTCCTTTTGTTTATTGCCATTCATTTTCAAATATCGCTCCCGCCGCACGGGATCAAAGCACCAGAAACGCGCCGATGCGCAGCGCCGTTCCTTCCGATTCCCCGGCATGGGTGCCCGCCAGGCGAAGCTTCAACACATGGCTCCCCTCTGGCAGATCGCGCGCCACATTGGCGGCGTTGGCCCGGTTGAAGGATTTGCAGTATACATCCCACGAGCGGACGCTGACCTCGGGGCCGCCATCCAGCGAACAGAGCGCGTCTCCGCTGTCCCGCGCCATCATCCAGTACAGGTCAAGGCGTCGTCCCTCAAAGCGAAAGCTCAGCTCTCCACCAGGTTCCTTGCATTCCAGAAAACGCGGATACCGCCCGCAGAGCGACTCCTCCCGGAGCGTCCAGCGCCCGTCCGCCTGCGCCTCGGAGCAGTCCACGATCCGCGCGCGCATGTGGGATTCCGCCTCAGGAACGAGGGGCGAAGGGAGATCATAGGCCCTCAATTCATGGATTCGCCCGGCCGTGCGCAGCCACTCCGCCAGCCGTTCCCGGACGACGGCGGCGCAGATTTCATATCCGGCGTCGTTCGGATGGACCGTGTCCGTCGTGTACCGCTTCCAGTCGTCCTCGTCCGCGTTTGGCGAACCTTCGGCGAGAACCCGACGCATCAGCGCTTCCCCGATTTCCAGACCCGGAACGCCGTAGTATTCGGAAACGGCGCCATGAGCGATCTTCGCCGGCCAGACGTCGCCCCGCGCCATTAAGTCCGCCATATGCTTCGTCAGCGTGTAGACCGTCACAATCTCCACCGCAGGGCAGGCCATCCGAAGCTTGCGGAAACAGCCTTCCGCGTTCTTCACCGCCGTCCGGAAGTCCAGGCCGCTGTCATTGACGGCAAACTCAAAGAACACCAGATCCGGTTTCTGCGCGCACACATCCCGCTCGCAGCGGTAGACGCCCAGCGTGGAGTCCGTTCCGCCGATGGCCGCCTGCACGTGGCGGATCGGGCAGCGCGGATACCGCTCCCGCAGCCAGGCGGTGGTTTTGGCCGCCCAGCATTTTTCATAGGCGCTCGCTCCCGCGCCTTCGCTGACGGAACCGCCGAAATACGCCACCGTCAGTCCCAAACCGTTGTCCAGCCTGAACCGGGTATTCTCAAGCATTCTGTTCCTTCCTTTCTTTGTTCCGCGCCAGACCCGGCCGCGGTCATTTCCGCGGCCGGAACGCATCGCGACGGCGAATCATGACGACGGCTGTCTCGCGTCCGCGATGCAGCAAATGCTGCACAGCGCCATGAACGCAGGACACGCCATGATTCCGGCGCGCAGGGTGAAGGCGGACTCCAGCGTGGCGATCAGGGGCGAGGAAACGGCCTGGCCAAGGTAGAGCGCGAGCATCATGGCCGTGGTCACGAGCAGCGTGTTGCCGCTCTTCCGCCCGCATCCGATGGTGAGTATGCAGGGGATCAACGCGCCGAAGAGGAGCCCGCTCAGCGCCAGCGCCGCCCTCAGCGCGATACCGTTGGGGAAGAACAGGCCCGCCGCCAGCGCGACGCTGCCCAGCAGGCCGCCCAGCCGCACGTATCGATCCGCGCGAACGGGCAGGAACGGCATCAGCAGCCGGGACAGCATGATGCCGGCGAACAGGCAGGACTGAGCCGGTATGGCGAAGCTTCCGGGCAGCGTGTCCGCGTAGCGGTTGATCCAGGTGTTCAGGCCGGAGAGAAAGATCCCGTGGCAGAGCATGGCGGCCACCAGCCCGGCTATCCGGCTTTCGCGGATATCGGAAAAGACCGCGCCAAGCGATACCGGACGGACGCGGATCGGCTCGTCGTCCGTAATGCGCCCGGCGGATCGGACGAGCTGCGCGATCAGCAGCAGCAGCGCGCCGCAGGTGGCGATCACCAGATACACCTGCTTCCAGGTCAATCCACGCTTCATCAGGGCCGCGTATCCCATGGGGGTCAATACGCTGGTCAGCCCGAAGGCGGTGTGCAGCATGCACATCATGCGCTTGGCGGCGTCCCCCGCGTACAGATCCGCCATGCAGGCGGAGAGCAGCGTGTCCATCAGGCCCAGGCCGAAGCCCAGCACGAACCACACCCCGCAGTACGCCGCGTAGCCCGGAGCGAGGCGGAGAAGCGCCAGCGCCGCGGCGCACAGAAGCATGGCGGCCTTCAGAAGCGTCCGCTTGCGCCACCGGCCCTGCAGGAAGAAAGCCGCCGCCAGCGCCAAAATGCCGCCGCCGAAGGCCATGGCGTAGGCGGTACCCTGGCTGGACGCCTGCAGGTCAAACGCGTCGATCATGGCGCTGAGCAGCGCGCCCTGAACCGCGAATACCGCGGACATGAACGCCATGCTCAGAAGCAGAAAAGCCGCGATCCAGCGGCGGTTTGCGTCAGCGGTCATGCAATCCCTCCTCTATGTGCCTGCGGGCGATTCCGTTCTCCGCCGCTCCCTTCAGGCGCATCAGCGCACTTTCTTTGCGTAATAGATGGTGTCCACGCCCGGCCCCCGATCGTCCTTCAGAACGGCGACGATTTCGTAGCCGCGTTTGCCGAAGGCGTGCAGCTGGACGGCGTTGGTGGACCAGGTGCGGGTGGTAACGTAGTCCGTCTGCTGATCCTCGGGCAGGCCGCGCTCTACGATGTCGTAGAGACGGCTCACCAGGCCCTGGCCCCGGTGCTCCGGGTAGACGCAGGCGGTGGTCATATAGTTGTTTTCGCCGAATCGAGCGAGTTCCGGACAGGTATAACGCGGCCTGAAGGTGAGGAAGGCGACCATCCGGCCCGACTCGTCCCGCGCGACGGCGAAGCGCTGAGATTTCATAACCTCGAAATAAGCGTAAGGCTTGTCCTGTCCCAGAGGCGCTTCGAAGCTCTTCTGAAAGGAACTCGTCCTCTGGGAAAGAGGCGGAACGAAATCATGGTCGCAGGCGCACAGGAGGTCGAATATGGCATCCAGATCTTCCTGTCTTTCGGGCGTTCCAAGATATTCCGTCGTATACATATCCTGTCCTCCTCTGTCGGGAAACCCGCGTCTCCCTTGCTTTCTCAATGACAGCATGTTCCGGCGGGAATACAACCGCCGAAGGGACATCCCGCCGGGCCGCTCGCCGCCGCTGTTGTTTTGTTATACTTTTCCCGAGATTTCACGGGTAATGCCGGATTCATTTCAACGCATACGCTATCAGCAGACGAAGCGTGTTTTCCGCGCCGTCTCTGTGGCTTCTCTCGTAGCCATGGGAAGCGTATACGCCCGCGCCGATCAGCCCATGGCGGAGATCATAACCGGCGTCGAGCGTCGATTCCACATCGCTTCCATAATGCGGGTAGACATCCATCACGTAATCCGCTCCGCATTCCCTGGCGGAATCAATGAGTCCTTTGACAACCGGATAGCTGTACGGGCCGCGGCTGTCCTTGGCGCAGATGGAAACCTGCTTCTCAGTGCACTGCAGCCCTTCGCCGACGCAGCCCATATCCACAGAGACAGCTTCGACGCATCCTTCGGGGACATTGCCGGATCCGCCATGGCCAACCTCTTCAAATACCGTAATGTGGACATAAAGCGCGCGCCTGGGGACGATCTTTTCATCACGGATATACTTTGCGAGGCCAAGGAGAATGCCGACGCTCAGTTTATCATCGAGAAAACGCGATTTGATGTAGCCGGATCTCGTGATCCGGACGTTGGGCTCAAAGCATACGATGTCGCCGACGGCGACGCCAAGCTTCTCCGTATCTTCCTTCGTCTTTACATCCTCATCCAGCACAACCTCGCAGGTATCCCAGCCGCGTTTGATGTTGTTGTACTCGCCGTTCACATGCAGCGAAGCGTTGCAGAGCTGGAAGGTTCCTTCATAAACGCCGTTGAACTTCGTCACCACGCGCACATTTTCTGTTTCGGCGTTGTTGGGATTCAACCCGCCGAGGTTGGTTAGCCTGAGGCGTCCGTTTCCTTTGATTTCCGCGACCATGCCGCCGAGCGTATCCACATGCGCTTCCAGCAGCAGTCCGTTTTCCCGGTCGACGCCGCCGAAGGATACGAGAACTCCGCCTTTGTTGGTGAGCTTCGCTTCAAAGCCCAGCTGTTCAAACTCGTTCTTTACCCAGGCAGCCGCGTTTTCCGTATATCCTGTCGGAGAATCGATGTTCAGGAGAGTTTCTGTCTTTTCAACCAGAAAATCCGTATACTTCTTCAAATTGATTGTTTCCATGCCCGATTCCTTTCTGAGACCGCACGGGTCTCTTTCCATAGGCGATAGCCGCCGCTATTCCTTATAGCATATCGCTCCTTTTATTCTGTTCACGCTGGTCTCCCCAACAAGGTATTTCACGAGCGTAAAGGCAAAGGGAAAAGTGGCTCCAAGGCCCTGCCCGGTTATGATATTCCCGTCTGTCGTTACGCTTTCATGGGTGAGCAGCGCCCCGGCCATCTTATCCTCAAAATCCGGATGGCAGGTCGCTTTTTTCCCTTCCAGTATGTTCAGCGCCGCGAGAAGGCTCGGAGCGGCGCAGATCGCGGCAATGAGCCTGTTTTTTGCGAACAGGCGGCACTGCTCTTTCACGACCGCCGATTTCCACAGATTCTCAATGCCGAGCCGTCCGCCGGGAAGAACAATGAGATCCGTATCGCTGAAGTCCGCTTCTTCGGCCAGCGCGTCGGCTATGACCGCGATATGCCGCGATGAATCAACTTCTTTCCGTCCCATCACGGAAGCCATGACCGTCTCTATGCCGGCCCTGCGGAGAATATCAACCACCAGCAGCGCTTCGCATTCTTCAAAACCGTCCGCCAGGAAAACGATTGCTTTCATGATACATCCTTCCTCCTCAAATCCCGGTATTTCTCGTCCAGGACGATTGCGCTTTGTTTCCCGCCGCCCGCTCATTCCCGGCGCAGCGTCCAGGCCTGCAGCCGCAGGCGATCGGAAAGGTAACGATCCTCAAAGGCGGGCGTATGGATCCAGTCGCCCGCGATGCGCAAACGCTGCAGCTGGGGCAGCGCCGCCAGGCTGTTCAGCTGCTCGCCAGGCCCGACGGCGATCGTCTCTCCGCCGTCCGCCAGCGCGTCCAGCGCAGCGCGCAGGAAGTCCGCCGGCCCCAGCCGCCGCCCGCCGACGTCGATCTCCGAAGGCAAAAACCCCTGAAGATCGATATGGGCCGCCGCCGCCCGCAGGTCGGCCGAGCGCAGCGCAACCGGTTCTCCGATGCCGCGCGGCGCTTCCAGAAAACCCTTCACACGCCCCGGTACAAACTCGCTCTCCCCGCGCAGCAGGCATACCGTCGCCTGGAAGATATCCGCCAGGCAGAGGGAGGGCTCGTCGATGGGCGCAAAGCGCTCGCGCAGGCGATCCCGAAGGAACCTCATGTCTTCCCGGCGCAGCTTAACGCGCGGCTTCCGCGC